>JANMUI010000940.1:0-8612 GCA_031391405.1 Betaproteobacteria bacterium | reverse complement strand
GGGCGTACGCGTTGATGAAATCGCTGTCGGAAAAGCATTCGAAGACATCCAAGAATTTCTGGAACTAGGCGTCGGCAACGCCTACCGCACAAGACTCTCAGAATTCACCACGGAGGACGCGGAGGACGCAGAGGAAATGCGGGCCCACTCGGCCATCGGCCGCGACGAGGGATGCAGCACATCAATTGGGGGGGAGTCACATGAAACACGCACTGGCGGTGATCGCCGGAATCGCGGCGATCGCTCTATCCGGATTCGCCTGCGCGCAGACCAAGCACGAAATGAAGGTGGCCTATTTCATCGGTGACCAGCATCCGGTTGGTGCGTGGTTCGTGCGCTGGTCCGATGGCATCGAGAAAGCATCGGGCGGACGCATCACCGTGAAGCGCTTCCCCGGCGCGCAGATGGGCCCGGCACCGGGGTACTACGATATGGCCCGCACCGGCCAGACCGAAGTCGCGTTCTTTATCCACGGCGGCACGCCAGGTCGCTTCCCGATCACCGAGCTCATCAACCTCCCATACCTGATCGGGAGCGGCGAAATCGGCGCGAAGGTGTTGAACGATCCCGAATTGCGCACCAAGTACCTGGATGCCGAGCACAAGGGCATCAAGGCGCTGGTGTACTTCACCGTGCAACCGGGCCAGGTCATGACGACCAAGAAACCGATCCGCACGCTCGAAGACTTCAAAGGCATGCGCATCCGCTTTTCATCGCCCACGATCCGGGAGTTCATCGCTGCGCTGAGCGGCACGCCGGTGGGCGTGTCACCGACCGAGATCGCCGAAGCGCTCCAGAAGGGCACAGTGGACGGCGCGTTCATCGACTACGGTGGCGCAGGCATTGCGTTCAAGCTGGGTGGGATCGTGAAGCACGTGTCCGAGATGTACTCGTTCGTCACGTCGTTTGGCGTGGCGATGAATCCCGACTTCTACAACAAGCTTCCGCCGGATCTACGAAAAGTCATCGACGACAGCATGATCGGTCAGGCGAAAGAACTGGCTGATGGTATCGATTCGATCGATGCACCGGGCAAGAAACTCATCGTCGAAGGCGGTGCGAATGCGTTCCGCCTGTCACAGGAAGAAGACGCGAAGTTCCGCAAAGCCGGCGCGGACGTCGCCGAGGCGAAAGTGAAGGAGCTTGAAGCAAAGGGGCTTCCCGCGCGCGCTGCCTATACGTTGATGAAATCGCTCGCGGAGAAGCATTCAAAAACATCGCGAAATTTCTGGAACTAGGATTCTGCGCGGCGGGCCACCCAGCTTCTTGATGGCTGCTGCACGTACTCGAATCGATCAGCGCAGATTCATCCAACCATCGAGCGCCGGACCACCATGACCTCCACCCGAGCCCGCGTCTCCAAGTTTTGCGGCTGGCTCGCCGCGCTGTGCCTCGTCGTAATGATGCTGATCACGGTCGGCGACGTGGTGCTGCGCCATATTTTCGGCCGGCCGATCCATGGCGTCATCGAAATCGTCGAGCTCTTCTTGACCGGCGCGTTTTTTCTGGCGCTGCCGGCCGCCTTTCTACGCGAGGACCACATCGTGGTGGACATCGTCGATCACAAATATCCGGGCGCCGTGATCTGGCTCAAGCGCCTCTCGGCCGTCCTGGCAGTCGTCGTGCTCGTCGTGATGGCGTATCAAGGGGCCCTGGTCGCAAACGACATGATCACATTCGGTGACGTCACCTCCGACCTCTCGATTCCAAAGATCTGGTATTGGGTCCCGGTGCTGATTGGCATCATTGGTGGCGCGATCGCCGCGGCCTGGATGTCATTCGATCGGGGCAATACGCAATGACGGTCGAGGCAGTCGGATTCATCGGTGTAGCGATTCTTCTTCTGGCGATTCTTGCGCGCATCCCAATCGGGCTTGCGATGTCATCGGTCGGATTGCTCGGCTACGCCTGGGCCGACGGCTGGCCGAAGGCGCTGAAGATGTTCGGGACGATTCCGTTCGAATTGGCGAGCGCCTACTCGCTCTCGGTCGTGCCGCTCTTCATTCTGATGGGGGCGGTCGCCTCGCGCGCGAACATGTCGCGCGAGCTGTTCGACGCGGCCAACGCGGTGTTCTCCGGATTTCGCGGCGCGCTTGCCAACGCGACGATTGGTGCCTGTGCGGCGTTCGGCGCGATTTGCGGATCGTCAATCGCCACTGCAGCGACGTTTTCGAAAGTCGCGATCCCGGAAATGCGGCGCTATGGCTACGAAGAGGGATTCGCGGCGGGAGCGGTCGCCGCGGCGGGCACGCTTGGGATTCTGATCCCGCCCTCGATCATCCTCGCCATCTACGCGATCGTCGCCGAACAATCGCTGCCGAAGCTCTTTGCCGCCGCGTTGATACCGGGACTGGTCCTCGCCGCGCTTTACGTCGTGACGGTCATGATCGTCACCCGGCTGAATCCGGCGATCGCGCCAATGGTTCCCTCGATGCCGATCATCGAGCGGCTGCGCGCGGCCAAGGGGCTATGGAAGCTTGCGACATTGTTTTTCTTCGCCGTCGTCGGCATCTACCTCGGATTCTTTTCACCAACCGAGGCCGCCGGCGTATCGGCATTCGTGGCGATCCTGATCGGCTTTGCCACCCGGCGACTAGGTTGGCAGGGTCTCCTCGATTCGCTGATGGAAACGGCGTATGCCACCGCCATGCTGTTCTTCATCGTGGTGGGCGCATTCATGTTCTCGCGCTTCGTCGTCCTCACCCAACTGCCGACGCATCTGCTCAACTTCGTGCAAGCGATGGGACTGTCTCCGCTTGCGATCCTGCTGTCAGTGATCGTGCTGTTCATTCTGCTCGGCACGTTTCTCGAAGAGGTCAGCACGATTCTCATCACCGTGCCTGTGCTGTTGCCGCTGCTGCTCAAGGTCGGCTACGACGGCGTGTGGTTCGGCATCATGGTTACGGTGCTTGCCACGGTGGGGCTGATCAGTCCACCCACGGGGATGACGGTGTTCGTCATCCAGGCCCAGAACCCGGAGATTCCGGTCACGAAGATCTACCGGGGCACGCTGCCCTTTTTGCTGGCTGACTTCGTGCTGATCGCGCTGCTCATTGCGTTTCCGGGCATGGCGCTTTGGTTGCCGGCCGCGCTCAAGTTGTAGGAATCTGCGGGACCGATCGCGCCTAGTCCTTCATCACCGCAGGAAGCCAAAGGCACAGCGCGGGCACCGATAGCAGTAATGCCAGCCTCGCCAGGTTCGACGCGATGTAAGGCGTTACGCCGCGATAAATCGCGGTGAGAGGCACTGTCGGTGCGAGCCCATGGATGACGAACACGTTCATCCCGATCGGCGGAATCAGCATGCCGAGCTCGATGATGACGACATTGATGATGCCCCACCACACCGGATCGAAGCCCCAGCTCTTGATGAGCGGGAGCACGAACGGAAGCGTGATGACCATCGCGGCGACTTCATCGAAGATCGCACCGAGCACGAGATACATCAACATCAGCAAGAACATGATCACCGGGATCGACAGACCGGATCCGGAGATCGCGTTGATCATTGCCTCGGGGGCGTGTGACACCGCCACGAAGTAGCTGAAGATCGACGCGCCGATGATGATCACGTAGATCATGCCGCTGGTGCTCGCGACATCGGTGAGTGTGTTCCAGAATGTCGTGCCGTTCAGCGTGCGCCGGGCGAGCGCGAAGAAGAACGCCAGGGCCGCGCCCACGGCCGCCCCTTCGGTTGCCGTGAAGACACCGAACGTGATGCCACCGAGCACGATACCGATCAGTAGCACTACCGCCCAGCTACGCCTGATTTCACGCCATCGCTCGGACCACGGCATGCGCGGGCCCGAGGGCGCGACCTCCGGACGCCATGTGGTGTAGAGGGCGATCGAGGTCCAATGCAGCGCGACCGCGATGATGGAGGGAATGATCGCCGCGACATAGAGCGTGATGATCAATTGCTCGGCGAGCACCGCGTAGATCACCATGATCACCGAGGGCGGCACGAGGATGCCGAGCGTGCCGCCGGCGGCGACAGTGCCGGTGGCGTAGCCGGGCGCATAGCCGCGCGACAGCATGGAGGGGAGCGCCACCTTCCCGAATGTCGCGGTGGTGGCGATCGACGATCCGCACACCGCGCCGAACCCGGCGCAACCGCCGATGGTCGCCATCGCCAATCCGCCGCGCCGATGACCCAGGAGCGCATAGGCCACGCGATACAGATCCTCGGATAGCCCTGCCGCGCTCGCGAAGCCGCCCATCATGATGAAGAGCGGAATGGTGGCGAGATCCAGGCTTGAGAATGCGCTCGCGGTTTCCGAGGCGAGCAGCGATAGTGCCGGCTTGAAGTTGAACGCAGAGAGCACGCCAAAACCGACGACACCGGCGATGCCCATCGCGATGCCAAGCGGTACGTGCAAAACGATGAGCACGAACATGCCGGCCAGGCCGACCATTACGATAGTGACTGGATCCACGTTATTGACGATCGGTAGAAGTGGATTCGCGGCCCGCGATCTCACGGCCGAGAACGACCAGCCCGACGATCGCGGTCGTGCCGATCATCGCGGTGACGACCCACCACCATGGCCCGGTCAGCCAGCGCAATACGACGGTCGATTCGCCGGCCGAGGTCATTTCGGCACTGTATTCGATGTACTTCCACGTCATCGTCGCAAAGAAGACCACCGTCACGAGCGCACCGAACGAATCGAGAATACGGGAAGCGCGTGGGCCGGCGAACGATCCCAGCAGGCGAATCGTCACGTTGCCGCGCTGGGCAAGGAGCGCGGGAAACATTGCGGCAAGAATGACCGCGCTCGCAAGGGCGGCAAGATCCATAAGCCCTCTGATCGGCGCCTTGAAGAGCCAGCGCAGCAGCACGTCGGCCATGGTAAGGAGCGCAATGCCTAGCAGGCAGGCGGCCGCGCCCAACGCGAGGACGCGCGTGACGCGCTGGACGTGGCGCTCTAGGGTGGTGAGCAAGGATGACGAACTATCGGATGGAAAGCAGACACGACGACGCAACGAACACAGCGGTCTCGACGGTATTGATGGCATACACGCCACACAGGGACATTTGCACCATCCACATAGAATTCGTCGTGTCCATTGAGCCGTCGAGTCGTCGTGGTTGCCGGACAGTTGAATGGCGGCTGCTGATCACTTACCCGCCCGCACCCTGCCCAATTCTTCTACGAACGCCTGGTACACCCGCTCGTTCCTTGGCCTCGCCTTGCGCCATTCGTCGGCGACCGGCTGCACCGCTTTCCTAAAGGCATCCTGCGTGGCCGGATCGGGGTGCACGATCGTATTCTTGCCGCGCTTCTCGATCGCCTCGGGCACTGCGGTGATCTGCGCATCGGCTACGGCCGCAAAGCGCTTCACGAACGCCTCGCCACTGTACTTGTCGATCGCAGCACGCGCTGCGGGCGGCAGCGAGTCATATTTCGATTTGAGCATTTGCACCATCACCGCAGTGCCGCCAAGCGGAAGCGCCATGTGATGCGTAGCCACTTCGTCGATCTTGAATGTCGCGACGAAATTCCACTCCGCCAAGGTGCCGTCGACGACGCCTTTAGCGATGGCCTCGGCCGTCTGCGGCGCGCCGATGACCACTGGCACCGCGCCCATTGCCTCGACCACCTTGCTCGTAACGGTACTCGCCGCGCGCATCCTCTTTCCTTTGAGATCGGCGAGGGATCTGATCGGGAACTTGCCGTGCAGGCTGACCGGTGGCACGTTGCCAAGGAACATCGGCTTGATATCACCGAAACCGACGAGCTGGTCCTTCGCCAGCATGCGGGTGAGAACCGTCGATCCTTCGAGCGAGTTGTTCACGAGAAACGGGAGCTCGACGACCTCGGTGTCATCGAACCTACCGGGGGTATAGCCGGGAACGGTCCACGCGATATCAGCCACGCCGTCTTGCACCAGCTTGAACTGCTGCAGCGGATTGCGCCCAAGCGTGCCGCCCGCGAACATCTCGATCTTGAGCGTGCCATTCGATGCGTTGGTCACGTCCTCGGCCCAGGTCGCGAACACGCGCGCGGTAAAGGGCGCCTGTGGCGGCTCGAAGCTCGCGAATTTGAGGACTACGGGTTGCGCCCACAGCGTGCCCGAAACCAGCATCGCGCCCAGCAACAACAGTCCATGCATCATGTCGTGGTCTCCTAGCTTTGCTCGGCACGTTATCCGATTGGCGGATGGCTGTCGATGGGGAGTCCAAACCCGTCGTACCATTCATCCAGCTCAACCAGACTTCGGAGGAATGCATGAAGGAACGCATGATCGACCTTCCCACGCGTGCCGGGAAAATGGATACGTTCATTACCCACCCTGACGAGAACGGGCCATTCCCGGCCGTGGTGCTGTTCATGGACGTGTGGGGCCTGCGCGAAGAACTGTTCGACGTCGCGCGGCGCATCGCCACTGTTGGGTACTACTGTCTCATTCCGAATTTCTATTACCGTCAAGGCCGCATCCGGCACCAGTTCCGTGACGCCAACGGACGCATGATTTCCCTGCACGCGCTGGATGATGCACGCAAGGAGCAGGTGATTGCGCCGCTCAACAAGCTATCGGATGCAATGGTGATCGACGATACCGCCGCCATTCTCTCGTTCCTCGATACCGGCGAACCGGTGAAGAAGGGCGCGATCGGTTCGATCGGTTACTGCATGGGCGGCCGGCATGTGTTTCGCGCCGCAGAGAATTTCCCTGACCGGTTTCATGCATCGGCAAGCTTGCACGGAACCGCGCTGGTCACTGACGCGGCGGATTCACCGCACCTTGGCATGCGCAAAGCGCGGGGCGAGGTGTATTGCGGATACGCCGAGCGCGATCCATGGACCCCACCTGCGACCATCAACGCGGTTGCCGAGATCTTTCGGGGCGCGGAAGCGCGCTATCGCGCGGTCATTCATCCCGGTGCAGAACACGGCTACGCGCTGCCCGACCGCGATATCCACGACAAGCAGGCGGCGAATCGGGATTGGGAGATCATTTTCTCGATGTTCGGGCGGCAGCTGGGTACGGCGTAAGCCTTTCACTACATCGTACAGCGTAGATTTTTCACCACAGAGGACGCAGGGGACGCAGAGGAAAAGCGGGCGATAAGAAGGCGATTTGCGATTCTCATTTCCCGTTTCTCTTTTCCCTGCCTTCCTGCGTCCCCGGCGTCCTCTGCGGTTCATGCAGTAATCGGTCTGCATACCGCGATCCGTCTTCATCGCCCCGTCCACACCGGCTTTCGCTTCTCCCTGAACGCCGCCCGGCCTTCCTTTGCATCTTCGGTCATCGCGGTGAGCGCGATCTGGCTTTCCGCGAAGGCCGCCGCCTCTTCGAAGGACATCGAATCGATCCGCTTCATCGTATAGAGGCAGCGACGAATCGCTGATGGCGATTTATCCAGAATTCGATCGAGAAGCCAGGCAAGCTTGCCATCGAGATCCTCACTCACATGATTGACCAGCCCGATCGCCTTCGCATCGGCGGCGGTGATCGGCTCACCGGTGATGCACATTTCGTTCAATACACGCCGCGGGATCAGATGCTGCAACACGCATAACACCTGCGACGGGAATACCCCGACCTTCACTTCCGGCAAACCGAAAATCGCATGCTCACTCGCGACGGCCATGTCGCACATCGACAGGAGCCCGATGCCGCCGGCCATGCAAGCGCCGTTGACGCGCGCCACCAGCGGGACATTCAACTGTCGGACCTTGCGCACCAGATTGGCGAACGGCACGTACGGCTGGGAATGGTCATGCTGGAATGATTGGCCTGATTGCAGATCTGCGCCCGAGCAGAAGGCCTTGGTGCCGGCACCGGTCAGGACGATGACCCGGATATCGCTATCGGACTGCGCACGATCGAGCGCGGCACCGATGGCGTTGACGACATCGGGGTTCATCGCGTTGCGTCGCTCTTCGCGATTGATCGTGATGCGCATGACACGGTCATGGACGTCGACCAGGAGGTCTTGGGTCACAGTGCTCTCCATTCACTCGAAGCTATTTTTCACCACAGGGGACGCAGAGGACACAGGGGAAAAGCAAGTAGGAACAAAATGCGGCAAATGATTCGGTTCGCACGCGCGCGACTAACAAGAATCCTCTGTGTCGAATGGCACTTACTTAAGTTTGTTTATGCTCAAGCCTCCGTTCGCCCTGAGCCTGTCGAAGGGTAACGCAGGCGTGCCGACGGCGCGCGATGGTCCGCGCACGGACCCTCCGGCATTCACCCTTCGACAAGCTCAGGGCGAACGGTAAATCGCTTCAGACCAAAAACGACAGAACGCGGACGCCATTTATCATGTCTTCGAGTGAAGGACGGCTTGCAAATCGTTCAGTTGGCTTAAGTAAGTGCCATTCCTCTGTGTCCTCTGCGTCCCCTGTGGTTTATTCTGAGGGGGTAGCTCAATGATGCTTATGCTCACCCTTCCCCGCGCTCGCACCGCCCGGCGCCCGCACTTCGGCGGTCACCTCGACCGTCTCCTGCTTCTTGTCCTTGTCTTCGAACGTCAGTTGCAACCTGATCTGCGCGCCCACCTTCATCGGCTCCCGGATGTCGATCAGCATGAGGTGGTAGCCGCCCGGCTTCAGCTCGACGGTACGTCCGGCGGGCATGTCGAGCTTCGGCAAAGCACG
>JANMUI010000696.1:0-17774 GCA_031391405.1 Betaproteobacteria bacterium | reverse complement strand
ACAGTTCGGCCTCACCGCGATCCTGGTTACGCATGATCAAGATGAAGCGATGACGGTCGCCGATCGCATCGCGGTGATGAATCAAGGACGGGTCGAGCAGTTCGATACGCCGGTCAATGTCTACGACCGGCCGGCGACCTTGTTCGTGAGCGGCTTCATCGGCACGACCAATCTGCTCGCGGGCAAGTCGGTCGAATCCGGGGGCGGCACCACGGTGGTCGAGCTTGACGCAGGCGCCCGCCTCGCCGTGACAGGCAACCGTACGTTCACGCCGGGGTCCAGAGTGGTGGTCACCGCGCGCCCCGAGCAACTCGATCTGCAAAGAGAGCCTGCGGCCGATCGCTGGCCCGTGCGCCGCCGATTCGCACTGCCCATTGGCGCCAACACGATCCACGATCTTGAAATGAAAGACGGCGCAGCATTGAAGATCGTCGAACGGCGAACGGCTGCCGTCGCCGATGCAACGGAACAGCTATGGTGCGGCCTTCGCATCGAAGCGCGCCCGAGTCTTTTTCCCGCGGCAGAATGAAGCATGTCGACCCAACCGAAGGAGGAACCGATGAAAAACCGTGGATTCACCCGTCGTGAGTTTCTCGCTGCAACCGCCGCGCTTGGCGGCACATCGCTCGTCTCGCAACCCGCTTACGCCAAAGGATCGGTCACCGCCGCGATGTATCCCGGCACCTGGGAGGAGGCATACCGGTCCCACGTCGCCCCGGCGCTCAAGAAGGCACACAACGTCGATCTCGAAATGACGCCGCTCTTCGCGGTGGATCAGATCGCGAAAGCGCAGGCGGCGCGGGGCACGCCACCGTTCGATGCGTTCGTACTGGATCCGGGTCCACGGGTCACCGGCATTGATCGCGGCCTGTTCGAGAAGTTCGATTCGAAGCGGTTGACCAATCTCGGCAAGCTGCCCGCCGGCTTGGCCGATGACTGGGGCGTTACGGTGGCCGCACAGGTGGTCGGCATCGGCTACAACCCGAAGAAACTGCCCGCCCCGAAAGCGTGGACCGATCTCCTGAAGGAACCCTGGGTGTCGCGTCTGGGGATGACCGGCTTTCAGACAACGTTCGGCACGGTCTCGATCATCGAGATCGCCAAGCAGTTCGGCGGATCCGAAACCAATGTCGAACCGTTCTTCGCCGAGATCAAGAAGGTGCTGCCCAAGATTGCCGCGATCGGGGCGCCGGCGTCGATGCCGAGCCTCTTTCAGCAGGGGCAGTGCGACATCACCTATACGAATACGCAAACAGTCGACACCTTACGCTCCCGCGGGGTCGACATCGAGTTCGTGAAGCCGGCGAGCGGCGCGGTTGCGTTCTTTACGACCGTGCATATCGCCAAGGGGTCGAAGGACATCGAGAACGCCTACAAATATTTCGACACGGTTCTCAGTGAACAGGTGCAGACCGCGCTCATGCAACCGCCGAACAATTTCCTGCCGGTCAACAAGGACGTGAAGCTCGCGGCGCATCTGCCGATGAGCAGTCTCGACGAGATGGCGAAGTTCGTGCGGCACGATTGGGCGAAGATCAATCCGCTGCGCGCCGCCTGGATTGAGCGCTTCAACAAGGAAGTGTCGAAGTAGGACACTGCGCGGCGGACCGCGCAGTGTCCTCATGGCTGATGCCGCTCGCCAGGCCCAATGAATGAAGAGCCTTCCGAGCACCAAGTTCGGGCAACTCGTGCATGCGTGAGTTGAACCCACGCGGCATTGCCGCGCTCATGAAGCCCGCCGAGTGGCAACTTGCGCTGCCACTCGCGCTGGCTTACGCCGCATTTTTCCTGGTGCCGCTGCTGCTGCTGATCGCAGTGAGCTCGTTCGACGACGATAGGATCACCGTCGTCGGACTCGCGAACTGGCGCAAATTCCTCGGCGATCCGTTCTATTGGAAGGTGACATTCGATACCGTGAAGCTCGGCTTCTACACGGTGCTCGCAACGGCCCTCATCGGGTACCCGGTGGCGCTCGTATACCTTGGTGCGAGCCCGCGCTGGCAACGTGTGATCCTCTTCATCGTGATTCTGCCGTTGCTCACGTCGGTGGTCGTGCGCACATTCGCCTGGATCGTGATTCTCGGGCGCGAAGGCGTGATCAACCAGACAGTGCTCTGGCTGGGATTGAGTGCTACGCCGCTCCGGCTGTTGCAAACGGAAGGCGGTCTGGTCATGGCCCTCACGCAGATCGAGATGCCGTTGCTGCTCTTGCCGCTATTGAGTGTGATGTCACGCATGGATCCGAATCTGCGCGATGCATCCGCCGCACTCGGCGCCTCGAAATGGCGGACCCTGTTCAAAGTCACGCTGCCCTTGAGTCTTCCGGGCCTGGTGGCCGGGTGCATGCTGGTCTTCGCCAGTTCCACCACCGCGTTCATTTCGCAGTTCGTCATCGGCGGCAATCGGCTGGTCTATTTGCCGCTCCTGATCTGGCAGCAATCGCTGGTGGTCTACAACTGGCCGCTTGCTTCAGTTGCCGCCCTCACGCTTCTGGTATCGGTGAGTCTGGGTGTCGCTTTGATCGCCGTGCTCGGCAGGCGAAGCCAGGGGTACGCGCATGCATAGCCGGCGCGCTTGGGATGCGACCTATACGATCACGATCGGCCTCTTGGCAGCGATCGGTTTTCTCATCCTGATCGGGCCGGTGGCCATCGTCTTGCTTACGTCGATTACCGAGGGACGTTCGATCAAATTTCCGCCGTCTGGATTTTCGATGCAGTGGTATGCGCTCCTGTTCGATGCCGTCCGCTCGCGCCAGATCCATCGCGCGGCGATCAACAGCCTCGAAGTGGCGGCCGCAACGATGGTCATCGCGACGATTCTCGGGACGCTCGCATCGGTTGCGATTGCGCGGCGACCGGGCAAATGGGTGCGGGTGCTCGACACCTTCTTCATGTCGCCGATGATCCTGCCGATGCTCGCGTTCGGCTTGGCGGCGCTGATGTACTTCACCTTCCTCGGACTCCGCCCGTCGCTTGAGCTCATCATAATCGGCCATGTCATCGTTGTGATTCCGTTCGTGCTGCGCACCACGTCGGCCAGCATGTCGCAGCTCGATTCAGCGCTGCTGGAAAGTTCTGCCAGCCTTGGCGCAAGCGCGTTCTATACGTTCAGACGGGTGACCTTGCCGATCATCGCGCCGGGCATCGTTGCAGGAGGATTCCTCGCCTTTGTCGCGTCGCTCGACAACGTGCCGGTGTCACTTTTCCTCGCCGGACCACGAAGCGATATGCTGCCGATCCGGATGTGGGGAATGATGGAGAGCACGCTCGATGTGCGGGTTGCCGCGGTATCGGGCGTGCTGATCGCCTCGGTGCTCATCCTGATGCTCGTGATGGAGCGACTAGTAGGGTTGACGCGGCGGCTCCGGGACTAGGATTTCCACAAAAGATGAACCACAGGGGACACAGTGGACGCAGTTTTTATCGGGATTCGCGCTTGTCCCAGATGCGCGCTTGTTCCATCTTGTGGGTGCATGGCAGCACCATTCGCTGAACGGAGCAGTTGAGGCGTTTTCATTTTGCATTCCCCTGCGTCCTCTGAGTCCCCTGCGGTTCAATTTTTACGAGAAAGAATTATGAACATAATCGCCCAACCCCTGAACGCCGCCGCCTTCGCACCCTACGGTGATGTCCTCGCGCCACCCGCCGAGCCGGGCCGCGTCTACTTCGAGAAAGGTTTGAAGAATGGTCGCCCCAGTGCGTGGCCGAGCATTTCAACCACGCATTCGCGTCCCCTCGCCGCGTTGCCGCTCGAAGCAAAAATACTCGAACGGCATGAATTCTCGTCGCAAAGCTTCATGCCGCTCGATGTGTCGCGATGGCTGGTTATCGTCGCACCCTCGGCACCCGATGGCGGCCCCGATCCTTCGCGTGCGCTCGCCTTTGTAGCGGGGCCAGGGCAAGGCGTCACCTATCATATGGGCACCTGGCACCATGGCCTCACCGCGCTTGATCGTCCAGCGCGATTCGCGGTATTCATGTGGCGCGATGGTACCCAGACCGATGAAGAATTCGTGACGTTGAAAGCACCTTTCACCGTGATCGTCCCGGCTTGACGACCGTTCAATCAAAACAGGAGAACCGGCCATGCCCAAGACTGCGGCGGTAAGAAAATACAATCGAGACCTCATCGGCTACGGGCCGAACCCGCCCGACCCGAAGTGGCCCAACGGCGCGCGCCTAGCGGTCAACTTCGTGATGAACTACGAAGAAGGGTCGGAGCCGTCCATACAGGATGGCGAGACCTACTCCGAAGCGGGACTCACCGAAGCACATGGGCTGGGACAAGGCGTCAAGGGCCGTGACCTCGCGGCGGAATCCATGTTCGAGTATGGCAGCCGCGTCGGTTTCTGGCGCCTGATGCGATTGTTCCAGGATCGCGGGTTGCCCCTCACGATCTTCGGCTGTGCGCTGGCGATCGAACGCAATCCGCTCGCAGCCAAGGCGATTCGGGACGCCGGATTCGACGTATGCAGCCATGGTTGGCGCTGGATCAAGCATTTCGAGCTCACCAAGACGCAAGAGCGCGAGCACATCCGCAAAGCCATCCAATCGTTCAAGAAAACGATCGGCGAGCGGCCGCTCGGCTGGTATTGCCGCTATGGTCCGAGCGTCAATACCCGCGACTTGGTCGTGGAAGAAGGCGGTTTTCTCTACGACTCCGACAGCTACAACGACGAGCTGCCGTATTGGGTCACCGTGAAGGGCAAGTCGCACCTGGTGGTACCCTATTCCATTACCAATAACGACGGCAAATACGCAGGTTGGACCGGCACCTCGGATCAATGGTATTCGTTCATCAAGGACGCTTTCGACATGCTTTATCGCGAGGGTGCGAAGCATCCGAAGATGATGTCGGTGGGGTTGCATATGCGCATGGTGGGACACCCGGCGCGCGCGGCAGGCCTGGAGCGCCTGCTCGATTACATGATGAAGCAGCAAGGCGTCTGGATCACGAGCCGGCTCAATATCGCGCAACATTGGGTGAAGACCCATCCGTATCCAGGCAAGGGCCTTAACGAATAGGCAGGCCGTCGCGCGAGCGGCACACCGCGCATGTGCGGTTCTTTTACGAGAGGGTTTAACTGATGTCGCAATTTCTTTTTAGCAACGCGAAGATCTTTGATGGTTCCGGGCGTGCGCCTTTTCCTGGCGAAGTGCTGGTGTCTGGAAATCGCATCGAGACGATCAGCGGCGCGCCAACCGCGATTCCTCGCGCGGGCGCCGAGGTGATCGATTGCGGCGGTCGAACCCTGATGCCAGGATTGGTCGAATCGCACGCTCATCTCTCATGGCCTTCCTCGATTGGTCGCATCATCAATGCGATGACGCTTCCGCCTGAAGAGCATCTGCTGGTGACAGCGCGAAACGCTCGCATCACGTTGGATTCAGGATTCACTTCCGCCTACTCGGCGGGTTCGCTCGGCCCACGGTTTGAAATCGCGTTGCGCGAAGAGATCAACGGCGGTTGGATCCCAGGCCCGCGGCTGCGCGCGTCGTCCCTTGAACGCCTGCCGGATGGCGCGCTTGGCGTCAAAGCGGACACGGGTGCGGCCCATGCGCGGAGCCCCGAAGCCATGCGCACCTATGTGAAGGAGATGGCGCGCGAGGGGGTCGACTCGATCAAGTTCCTGTTGTCGAGCGACGATGCATTCACCCCCGGCGGATCGAAGAAAATCACCTATACCGACGAGGAAGTTGCGGCAATCGGTGCGCAGGCGCGTGAATCGGGCGTGACCTTGGCCTGCCACGCACAGGCGGCCGAGGCAGTGAAGATGGCGGTACGTCACGGCTTTCGGATCCTGTACCACTGCAGCCATGCGGATGAAGAGGCGCTCGACATGCTGGAGGCCAAGAAAGACGAGCTCTTCGTCGCGCCGGCGGTCGGCCTCTTGTACTCGCGTATTCACGAAGCCGATGCGTTCGGCATCACGCGCAAGGTCGCCGAGGACATGGGTGCGGTTTCCGGCCTCGATCGAATGCAGACGCTTTATCCGAAACTGCGCAAGCGCGGCATTCGCGTGCTGCCGGGCGGGGACTATGGATTTCCCTACAACCCGATTGGCCGCAATGCGCGTGATCTTCAGTTGTTCGTGGATCTATTTGGCTACTCGCCAACAGAAGCACTTGTGGCCGCAACGAAACTCGGTGGTGAATTGATGGGTCGTGGTGATCTAATCGGGATGATCAAGCCCGGCTACTTCGCCGATCTGCTGGTCGTGGACGGTGATCCGACCCGTGATGTACGGATACTCCAGGACCATGATCGCCTGGTGATGATCATGAAGGATGGGGCTTTCCATAGTCGTCGGACCGCTACGGTCCACTGACGGCGCGCACATTTTCAGTAGTTCCACAAAGACGTGATAAACGCCGACGCGCGATGATCAATCGATGAGCAGAATTCAGCCTGCGATAACAACAAGTATCAAAGGCCGCTTATGCGGCCTTTTTTTCGCCGACAAGCATAATCCACTGACGACCAGGACGAACCAATGCGCTACACGGATACGCCCGAGCGAAGCGGCGAATTACTGCGCCTCGCCCTCCCATTGATGTCGAAGCATGGTAGTGCCCATCACCCCATCAGCTATGCGATTTGGTACGAGCATGTCTTGCGCCGTACACCGGAGCTGACAGCGGAGCTCGCTGGTTTCACTAAAGACGGCACAAAGCTCAGCGAAGACGCTACCTACCGCTTGTATCAGAAACATGTTGCCGGTGCCGCCGAGAAAAACCTTAACCGGGTGAATGGTGAAATCGATCGCGTGCTCGGAGACGTAACGGGTTCGATCGCCGAAACCCACAACAAGACCAGTTCGTACGGAACGAGCTTGGAGGCCTTGGGAAGCGAACTCTCCAGCGGGGCCGTTGGCGCCGATGCGATCCGCAGTCGGATCGAGACGGTATTGAAGGAGACGAAAAATACCACCGCTTCGATCGATTTGATGTGCTCGTTTCTCGAGGAAAGCCGCCAAGCCGTCGTCAAGCTTCGCGAAGAGCTCGAGAGGACGCGTGACGAGGCTTTGCAAGATGCGCTGACGGGGATCACGAATCGCAAAGGGTTCGACGCCGCGCTCGCGGGGCTTTCGGCCAATGCGCTGAAGGAGCGCAGTGAACTGTGCCTATTGATGGTGGACATCGATCACTTCAAGAAAGTCAACGACACCTACGGCCATTTGTTCGGTGACCGTGTGATTCGTGCCGTCGGGCAGACACTCCAGTCCTCCATTAAGGGGCGCGATGTGGCCGCTCGATACGGCGGTGAGGAATTCGCAGTGCTTCTGCCTTCAACCCCGATCAAGGGCGCAGTGGCTGTGGCCGAAGCGGTACGCTCGCAAATCCAGAAAATTCAGTTCAAGCGTCTCGACAAGAACGATGTCGTCGAAGGCGTCACCGTCTCCATCGGCGCGAGCATCTATCGGCCGAACGAGCGCCTGGCGGATTTCATCGGCCGCGCCGACGAGGCCCTCTATGGATCAAAGAACAGCGGACGCAATCGCGTGACCGCTATGTAGCTTTTCCGATGACGTCCAAGACGTCAACCTAATGTCTTGGGTGTCCCTCGTTACCCTTGTCGTTTCGCACCGAGCCGCCGCGACGCACGCCCTCAAATCGCGCTCATACGCCGGTTCGGATACCATACCTCCGTTCGGGACCGTGCATGATTTTTCGGTAGCGTGCCACGCATGGCCTCACCACGAATTGCGAGACGGGAGACTGTTGCGATGGCGGAAACGTCCATGACACTGAAGCTGCAAGGGATCGATCTGGAAGTGCGCCGCAATGGACGCGGACCGGCCCTTTTGATGTTGCATGGAGGTTCAGGGCCGGTCTCGCAGTTGCCGTTCGCGGATCGGCTGGCGGAGCATTTCGAGATCTTCGCGCCGGTTCATCCGGGGTTCGACGGCAGCCGTATTCCCGATCGATTCGACAACCTGGAAGACCTTGTCTACCTTTATCTGGACATGATGGACGCGCTGGCGCTGAAGAGCGCCGTCGTCATGGGAAATTCACTGGGCGGTTGGCTCGCGGCAGAAATCGCGGTGCGTAACCTGGAGCGCATTTCCAAACTCATCCTGGTGGATGCTGTCGGGATCAAGCCGGGTGGGCGCGAAGAGCGCGACATCGCCGACGTATTCGCGACGTCGCAGGCCGAGCTTGCGCGCCTCACCTGGCATGACCCATCGCTTGCGCTCGATGTCGCAAAGATGACCGAAGCACAATTGAAGATCGTCGCAGGCAATCGCGTCGCGCTGTCGCTCTACGGGTGGGATCCGTACCTGCACAATCCGAAGCTCCGCTATCGACTGCACCGGATCACCATACCGACCTTGTTGCTGTGGGGAGCGAGTGACGGTCTAGTCAAGCCCGCCTATGGCAAGGCATATTGCGAGATGATTCCCGGCGCGAAGATGATCGTCATCGACAAAGCCGGACACGCCCCGCATGCCGAGCAGCCCGAGCTTTTCGTCAAGCACGTTCTCGATTTCGCCGCCGCCTGAGGGGATCTGTTCCGTGCAAACCTGGTTCTTTACCGAAGACGCCTACCCCTATCTGCCGGATCCGAACGAGTACGAGTCGATCCGCGTCAATCTGCCGAACCGCAACTACGACCCGGTGAAGGGCGCCGATCTTTATCACGAGTATCTCGATATGTGGCTCGCCGCGGAAGCGGGCGGGCTTGAGATCATGGTGAACGAGCATCATCAGACCGCGACCTGCGTCGTGCCTGCCGCGCCGCTGATGCTTGCGATCCTTGCACGACAGTCGAAGACCGCGCGGCTGCTGATCCTGGGCAATCCGATCGCCAACCGGAATCAACCGGTAAGAGTCGCCGAAGAGATGGCGATGATCGACGTGATCTCCCGTGGCAGGCTCGAATGCGGCTTCGTGCGAAGTGTCCCGTGGGAAGCGTCCGCCGCCAACATCAGCGCGTTCCGCGGCGCCGATCGCATGTGGGAAGCGCACGATCTTATTCTCAAGGCGTGGACCACCCATGACGGCCCCTTCAACTTCGAAGGGCGCTATCACCATCATCGCCAAGTCAACATCTGGCCGCGGCCCTTCCAGCAACCCCACCCGCCCGTCTGGGTCACCATCGGTAGCGGGCCAAGTGGCGTGCCGGTCGCGCAGCGCAACTACATCGGCGCGGTGTTCCTCGCCGGCTATACGAAAGTGCGCTCGATCTTCGACGGCTATCGGGAAGCCTACGCCGCCAAGTTTGCCAAACCCGCGCCGATAGATCGGCTGGCGTATGCCGCGCTCATCTATGTCGGTGACAACGCCCGTCTCGCACGAGAAGGCGCCGAGAAGATTCTTTGGTACATGCAGTCGAACAAGGTCACCCCGCATCATTCGAACCCGCCCGGCTACCATCCGCCCGACGTTGCCGTGCAGTTCATGAAGGGCGCAGCCGGGATTTTGCCAATGTCGCCGCAACTCGATGATCAGATGGCACGCGGCAATGTGTTCGCCGGCACACCCGATCAGGTGTACGAGCAGATCAAGTCGCTCTACGAATACAGTGGCGGGTTCGGGCATCTGATCATGATGGGCCAGGCCGGATTTCTCACGATGGCAGAGACACTGCGTTCGATCGAGCTCTTCTCGAAAGAGGTTGCGCCACGTCTTAAAGCGCTGACCGCGAAGTACGACTATCAGCGCATGCAAGAGGTGCGTGCTGCCCTACCCGATAAGCCGCTGACGCAGCTTGGCTCGTTCGGACTGGAATTCGTGCGCTAGTTTGCGTCGTGCGCGTTCGCGGGGAAACCTGCAACGCAGGAGGTGACGCGCTACGCCGGGCCGCCCTCCCGCCCGCCGATGAATGTTGGAGCGAACCCTGTGCTCGTCGCGCCGATCGCAACAACATGCGGCGCACCGAAATGGGTGGGGAAGAGCCAAGCGCCCTGCTCCGCGCATTCAGCAAGAAGCCGCCGGCGCGTGGCCTCCGCCTCGAGCGGCTGCTCGTCGGCCATGTGGCTCCAATGCGGCGCGTAGACCTGCAGGGGATGATGAATCGCATCCCCGCAAAACACGGCGCGGGCGTCCTGCTCGCTCAGCTTGAGAACGACATGGCCCGGTGTGTGACCGGGCGCCTTCTCGATGCGCATGCGTTCGTCGATCGCGTGGTCCCCGTCAAGTAGCTGCGCCTGGCCGGATTCGACGACCGGGAGCACGCTATCCGTATACGTCACCCGCTCCGGGTGGTCGCGCATTGCCGGATTGTGCGCGGCATCCCAGTATTCGCATTCCTGCCGCGAGAACAGATAGCGTGCATTCGGGAATGTTGGAACCCAGCGACCATCGCGCAGCACGGTGTTCCAGCCGACGTGATCGGCATGCAGATGCGTGCAGAGGACGATATCGACTTCCTCGGGTGCCACGCCTGCCTGCCTGAGTCGATCGAGAAACGGCGTATCGAGTCGGTGGAAACGCGGACTCCACGGCCGTTCCTTGTGATTGCCCGCGCAGCAATCAAGCAGGATCGTGTGTTGCGCGGTGCGGATGAGCCAGGAATGCACGCTGGTCACGAGGCGATGCTGCACGAGCGAATAGTGGTCCGGCACCAGCCAATCGCGATGGCGCAGAGCGAGCTCGCGCTCGAAGCCCACGAGGTACCGCTCCGGGGGCATGCTCGCGAAGCCAAGCTGCTCTTCGATGCGCGTAATGCGAACCGAGCCGACGCTCCAGGTGGTCATGGCATCCGCTTATCGGAGGGACTGTCACGCCGCCCGGGCGCGCCCAGTGCCTGCCAGTATTCCAGGATCCCGACCATCCCCGCGAATCGCACGAGCAGAAATGGATGCAGGCCGAGATGGTACAGCTTGAGGATATTGCGCTCCTGCATGGCAGCGACTTCCTCCGCCGTGAGGGCATAGGTGCGAACGAAATAGTCGGGATCGTCGTCGAGCTTCCCGACCAGCGTCTTGGTGCGAATCATGTCGCTTGCCACGAGGTTCAAGCTCGTCGTGAGGTGCCGCGCCTCGACCGCGAAACAACGCAAGGCATCTTCGCGCTGCGCCCGCGCAATCGAATCGTCATGATCGGTCATGTCAGACATTCCAGTACGCATAACCGAGTCCGATGTGCCAGAGCCGGATGTAGTCGACGACTGTGGCGGTGCGTTCCCCGACGATGCCTGCCGCGATGATCCAATTGACCAGCTCACCGTTGCCATGGTGCATCAAGTCATCTGGAGAATACTGCGCAAGCTGCTTGCCATTACCCGCCGCCAGCAACGCGAGCACATGGCGATCGAAGTCCTCGTCGACTTCGCCATATAGAGGCGTACCTGGGTAATGCGACATGCCGCCGGTTGCCAGGACCAGCACCCTGCTATCTGTGCCATTGATGATCTCGCGGATTGCGCGGCCCAGCTGATAGCAGCGTCTGGGCCAGGGCAGCGGTGGCACATAGCCGTTGGTGAGCATCAAGACGATGGACATGTCCGCTTTGGGATTCAGAAAATTCGTGGTCAGCACGAGCTCACCGTCCATTGTCCCGTTGGAGGTGAACGGCATATCGAAGCTCCGTTCCAGCAGACCTTTGAGCAAAGTGACACTGAGGCCGGTGTTGACGCGATATACGTAGGGCTTGTCGCTCTCCCAATCGGCCACATGTTGGGGAATGCCCGCAGGTGCCGACGCGTACGCCGCTTTGCCTTCGTATTGCCGGTAGGTCGCGCCGGTGATCTTCTCGATCGCGGCGGGGTCGATGACGCCACTGCCCTTCGCCTCCTTGCCGACGAACAGCGCGAATGGCGGATAGCAGCGAAAATCGAAGTTGACGAAATGATCGTCGTGAATGATGAGCATCGTGTCCGCACCGGACCGCTCGACCTGTTCCCGCAGCTTGAACATCGCCTCCCTGCCCTTTTGCACGCGCGCCTTGTAATCGTCGTTCTCGGCGGGACGGGTAAAGAGTTGCAAATGCGAATGCGGTGCTGCGACGGCGCCGACGAGGGGCATGGCAATGGGCCTCTTAATTCATCTTGATGTTGGCGTCGCGAATCAGCGTGCCATACGATTTGTTCTCGGCGCGCATCGCCTCCCCCATCTGCTCTGGGGTGCTCAAGGTCGGTTCGAGCCCTTGCAGAACGAGGCGCTGGCGCAAATCGTCGATTGCAAGCACGGTGGCGACATCGCGGTTGACCTTGCCCACGATTTCTTTTGGCAGTCCGGCGGGCCCCATCAACCCGAACCAGGTATCCGTCTTGAAGCCGGGGTAACCGGACTCTGCCACCGTTGGCACCGACGGGAGGGACGTCGATCGCGTCGCGCCGGTGTTTGCAAGCGCGCGAAGCTTACCGCCTTTGATATGCGGAATCGACGAGACGGGGTTGTTGAACATGGCCTGCAACTGGCCGGCAAGAAGATCCGTCGTTGCGGGCGCCGCGCCTTTGAAGTGCACGATGAGGATGTCGATTCCGGCCGCGCGACGAAACAGCTCCGCGGCGATATGCGACCCGGTGGCGCTGCCCGACGATGCGAAGGCGAGCTTGCCGGGGTTGGTTTTTGCGAATGTGACCAGCTCGCCCAGATTCTGCGCCGATACTGACGGGTGTACGAGGAGGATGTTCGAGAACGAGACAACCTGCGAGATCGGCGTGAAGTCCTTGATCACGTCGTACGGCAGATTGCCGATCAAGGCATCGTTGTACGCATGACTGTTTGCCGCAAGATTGAGGGTGTAGCCGTCCGGCGGTGACTTCGCCACGAACGCCGATCCGATCGTACCGCCCGCCCCCGGGCGATTCTCGACAATGACCGTTTGGCCCCATACACCGGCCAGCTTCTCGCCCACCATGCGCGCGACGACATCAGTGGGGCCGCCCGCGGCAAAACTGACGATGAGCTTCACTGGCTTGGTCGGATAGCTTTGGGCCCATAACGCGAGCGAGCCGGTGGCTAGACCCGCACCAGCCAGCGCTTGAGCAAGTTTTTTGAACAGCAAAATGGATCTCCATTCGACCGGCTTTCACGCGCGGGCGGTTTGCTCGTCCAATACCAGGGCACGCCATCCCTAGCGAGCTTATGCGATTTCATCGCTCGATGCCGACCTGAAAGAGACGAGGGGCATTTCGGCTTGGAATGAGGCCACAGGCGTTTGATTTGACGCCACTTGGCACTTCATGCATTCTTCCGTCGATCCAACCATGCTTGCGGTGGCCGGTCATCCGGAGATTCCGCATCGTTCGCGCGCGGCGTCGTGCGTGATTTTGCCCAGGGAGCGCAACGACCATGCTCAGTCGCGAAGAAAACGAGATGCTTACGCGGGTCGATAACGGCGCCCCGATGGGCGAATACCTACGCGAAACGTTTTGGTTTCCGGCTGTTATCGGCAGCAAGCTGGTTCCCGGCGGGAAACCCGTGCTGGTACGTCTCATGGGTAAGCAATACGTTGCGTATCGCGGGATAGACAACCAGGTTGGTCTTTTTGACGAGAAGTGTCCCCATCGCGGGGCGTCACTCACCTTGGCCCGGAGCGAAGGGAATGCCATTCGCTGCCTCTATCACGGCTGGAAATACCATGTGGACGGCACCGTGCTCGAGACACCGACCGAGCCGCGAAACCAGGCTGAGTTTTGCAAGAAGGTGCCCCTCAAGCGCTACGCGGTTCGTGAAGGTTGCGGCATCGTCTGGGCTTGGTTGGGTCAGGGTAAGCCCGAGCCTTTCCCCGAATTCGAGTTCAATAATCTGGGCCCCGATCGCACCTACGTCGTGCGCCAGCAACTCCCCTGCAATTGGGTGCAGGATCTCGAAGGGGGCCTCGATTCCGCGCATGTGAGTATCCTGCATCAGTCGTGGTTGTCGGGGGTGGCGATCGGGATGTCGGCCGAGGATCTCGCGCCCATCTATGAATTCGAGGAGAGTCCGGGCGGCTATCGCTATGCCGCGCTCCGGAAGCTCAAGAACGGCTCGATTTATGCGCGTGTCAATCAATTTGTGATGCCGTGGTTCGCCTTGATTTGCCCGGAGCAGGTGCCCGATGGTGATCGACTGGTGATCATCTCGACGCCGATCGACGACACGCACTGCTGGCACTGGATGATCCGCTACAACCCGTACAAAACGCTCTCGCCCTCGTTCTGCAATCCCGCGGAAGATGTCGACAACTGGCCGCCGCTGCCCACGGGCAACCAATTCGACAACTACGGGCAGGATCGCGATGACATGCGGGATGGCATCTTCACGGGGTTCAAACACATCAACACCGAGGACTTCGCCGTTGCGATGAGCCAGGGCCCGATCGCGGATCGCACGGTGGAGTTCCTCAATCATGGTGATTTAGGCGTCGTACGGATGCGACGGATGCTGATCAACGGCGCAACCGAATTCATCAAAACCAAGCGCGCCCCAATGAGTCTTAACGAAATTCTTTATCCGAAGATTCGTGCCTCCGCCGGGATCATCCAAGAACCCACGGAGTGGCACTCGCTCGTTGGTTGAAGCGCTCAGCGCGAACTAGCGGCTGGCGGGCGTCACTCGCCGCTTCTCCTCGAAGCCGATCAGCGCGGCAAGTGCCCCGGGCGTTTTGCGAAGCGTACTGGTAGGCGTATCCGAAACCAATCGTCCGCGCTCCATCACCATGCATCGCGTGGACAGTTCGAGCGCGATATCGACTCGCTGTTCGACCAACAGAACGGTGAGCGAACGATCGGCCGTCACGTTGCGAATTCCTTCCACCAATTGATCGATCAAGACGGGCGCCAAGCCCTCGGTCGGCTCATCCATCAGGAGCACCGCAGCGTTGGTGACCAGAGCGCGGCCGATCGCGAGCATTTGCTGCTCGCCCCCCGAGAGCACGCCCGCCAGACTCTGCCGGCGATTGGCCAGCGGCGGAAACATCGCGCAGATACGCTCACCGGTCCACGCGCCGGGTCGCTGCGCTATAGCGAGGTGCTCGGCAACAGTTAAGCTTCGAAAGACTTCGCGTTGTTGCGGAACGAAGGCAAGGCCAGCCCGGGCGCGCGCATGCGTCGAGCGTGCGGTGATGTCGAGCTCACCCAGTCGAATGACGCCCGCCTGTCGATTGGCACGGCCCACCAGCAGTTCAAGGAGGGTGCTCTTGCCCATCCCATTGCGGCCCACGATCGATACGGTTTCGCCGTGCTCGAGTTTGAGTGACAGGTCTTCGATCACCGTGGTTGGACCCCAACCCCCACGCAGGTTCTCCACGCTAAGCATCGGTGTCCCCCGTAGCGTAGCGTAGCTGACCACCCTGCCCCAGATACACGCGGCGCACCTCATCGCTTGCCATGATCTCGTCGGGCGGGCCGGAACACAAGACGGCGCCTGCCACCAGCACGGTCACTGCGCGCGCAAACTGTCGCACGACGTGCATGTCGTGCTCGATCATGAGGATCGCGATATCAGCGGGCATTCGTTCGATTGCTTCCAGCAAGTACGAAGCGTCAGCGGCGGGAATCCCTGCCGTTGGCTCATCCAGCAGGAGCACCTTCGGTTCGAGGCTGAGCGCGATAGCAATCTCCACCAGCCGCTGCGGGCCGTAGGGCAAACCGACGATCGTACGATGCGCTTCGGCGGAGAGCCCCACTTGTTCGATCATGGCTTCTGCGCGATCCACCAGATCCGAGCGCGTGGCGATGGCTCCGAACATTTGCGTGCTCGAATCGCGGTGTTCGCTGACTGCCAGCAAAACGTTCTGGAGGACAGTCAGATTATTGAACAGGCTGTTCACCTGAAACGTCCGTACCAGTCCGCGCTTCACGCGCGTACGCGCGTCGGTCTTCGAAACGTCGTGACCGTCAAGCAGTATGCGTCCCGCATCGGGCACCAGAACGCCCGAGAGCAATCCGACCAGCGTCGTCTTCCCTGCGCCATTCGGGCCGATCAGGGCATGGCGCGCACCCGGTTCCAGTTGCAGCGAAACATTGTCGGTGACGAGCAGACCGCCGAAGCTCTTGCGCAGTCCATCCGCATGAAGAGAGAGCGTCATTGGTCGAGCCTCGGACGCTCTGGTCGCCATCGCTTCAACCACCCGGCGCCGATGCGCACTAACCCGCCATGACCGGCACGGACCACGATGACTAGAAGAAACCCGATGATGAACATCCAGTGGTACGGATTCCAGGTCGACGCAAGGTGATGGACCACCATGTAGACGATGGCACCGATGATGCCGCCGTAGAGCGTGCCCACACCGCCCAGCACGAGCATGACGAGCACATCGACGGAGGTGTTGATGCTGAGGACATCGATGCCCACGATTTTGGTGGTCTGGGCCGACAGGGCACCGGCGACACCGGCCATGAAGGCGCTCACAACATAGATTCGGAGCAAGTGCCTTTGCACGGGGGAACCGACCAAGGCCATGCGTGTGGCGTTTTCGCGGATCCCCTGCAGTGCGAGCCCGAACGGCGATGCGATCAATTCCTTGGCCACCTGGAAGAAGACGAAGAGGCAGGTCAATGCATACAGATATTCGACCTTGCCGAATACCGACCAGCCGAACCAGCCAAGCAACGGCCAGAGCACGTAACCGCCCAGTCCGTTGTCGCCGCCGGTGAAGTCATTAGCCTTGTTGGCTGCTTCGAAAAATACCAAACCCACGACCAAGGTCACCATGATCAGTGGGAGCCCCTGCGATCGCAAAATGAATGGGCCAAGGATCGCCGCAACGCCGGCAGCAATGGCGCCCGCGATCAGCATGCCGCTTATCGGCTCGGCCCACCCGCCGAGTGCGATCCACGCCGCCCCGTAGGCACCCACGCCGAAAAAGAGCGCATGGCCCATCGTCACGATGCCGGCGAACCCGAGTACCAGGTCGAGCGACACCGCGAATAGCGCCATGATCGCCACCGACGTTGCAAGCGACAATTCGCTGGGGAACGCGATCGGCATAGCCAGGGCAAAGCCCCACATCACGACTTCAAGCACGGGAAACCTGCGCAACCTGCCAGGTACGCTCATTTGACCGCCTTGCCGGAAAGCAGACCCGCCGGTCGCATGATCATGAACACGACGAATACGCCATAGACCACGAATGCACCGCCGACCGGATACAGATAGCGGGATGCGGTGTCGACGACACCGACGAGAATCGCGGCCCCTACTGATGCTTTCACATTGCCAAAGCCCGCGAGTGCGACAATGATCAGCATCAACGTGAGGTACTTGAACGGATAGAGCGGTTCGAGCGGCAGCAGCGCGAAACCGACCGCGCCGCCGAACGCGGCAAGGAAACTGCCGAGCGCGAATGCAACCGAGAACAGCCCTCGCACATTGATGCCGGTGGCCGCGGCCATGCCCGGATTGTCGACTGCGGCGCGCAGTCGGGCGCCGAAGTGCGTGCGATCGAAGAGCAACCACAGCCCGAGGATGAGCACGGCACCAGTCGCGACGATGAAGATGCGGTACGCCTGAAAGGTCCGCACACCGAGATCGACGTTGACCGTCAGCCACTCCGGCAAGCGCGCGGGAACGATGTCCGGCCCGAATACAAGATTGAGCGAAGCGGTCGTGAGGAACATCAGACCAATCGTCATCAGCACCTGATCCAGCTCGTTCGCGCGATAGAGAGGGACGTAGAACACACGCTCGACGATGACGCTGAAGGCCGCAACGACGCATGCGGCGAGGATGGCCGCAGCAAGAAACGGCACGCCGTAGCTGTTCGTGAGCATGACGGCGATGTATCCACCGACTGCGGCAAAGGCGCCGTGCGCGAGGTTGAGGACGCGCATCAGCCCAAGCGTGAGCACCAGGCCGATCGATAACGTGAACAGCACGACGCCGTACGAGACGCCAT
>JANMUI010000674.1:0-2925 GCA_031391405.1 Betaproteobacteria bacterium | reverse complement strand
CTGCTCGATACGAATATCGTGAACTTCATTCTTGATTGGGGTGAGGTGATTCACGACAGTGGCGAAATTCCGGCCAGCGTTTCTGACCGAGACGCTGAAGACATTCTTGCGCTTCGCGACATCTGGCGTACCGGGCAGCGCGCTTCTTGGCAACTCGCCGTATCGCCCCGCACGTACGAAGAGGTCGCAGCAACTACTGACCCCGTAAGGCGCGCTGCCTTGGAAAGTTGGTTCCAAGAACTTTGGGTGTATTGGCGGGAGTTCTTTCAGCAACACGAGCTTTCCAACCTCGACGCCGATTCTCTGGCCCGCCGCCTTGTTCCTTCCGAAATACTTGCGGCCCTCCCTGATCTTTCTGACAGAGAGCTTTTGGCCCACGCTATTGCGTACGAGTGCGACGCGATGTGTACCCGCGACCGAAGGACGATTCTGCGTCATCGCGACAAGCTAAGGCTAGTGCGGGTTCGTATTTTTACGCCCACGGAGTGGTGGGCCGCAATTTCCAAATATGCCGCCTTGTGGGTATAACTTGCGCTCTAACAAGCCATTCGAGAAGGACCTTCGCAAGCGGGCTACGCCCACTTGCTCGGCCTCTCAATGGCGGCGTCAGGCAGGCAATGACCGGTCCGGCGGAATCGTTGCGTGGCGCGGCGTACTATCAACCGGATTCGCAACGTCTAATCCGCATTGCGCCTCATGTCGGCGGCGCGAAGCGAAGGTTCGATCCGTCACTCGGAGTTTTGGCTCCGGGATGGCGCTTCTGGATCTCGATGGCATTCCCATGTTGTCGTGCCCTGACCGCGGCAAATCGTACTTCGCTGCACAGGCCATGCACGAAGTAAAGCGCATCAGGGCGCTACGCAAGTCCGTGGCGGTTGATCGGGTGGGTCCTATCGCCGAATTCCGAGGGCAACCTGCAAGAACCCCACCCTGCAGCAGACCTCGCAAGCGAACTTGCGAGCGCCCCGCGCCATAGTCAACGACTCAAGCGTCAGCCCGGCGCAAACAGCTTCTGAATCCGCTCTGCATCCTGCGGTCCACCCGCCTTCTCCATCCGCTCTTTCATGCGTGCCCAGCTCGCATCCTGCGCGCCCTTGATGAAGCGCTTGCTGGCATCGGGTGACATGGTCACCACTTTCATGCCGCGCTTGTCCAGCTCCGCGAACTCTTTAATGCGCAGCTCCCCGAGGTCCTTGATGCTCGACGCCTCGTGCTCGGCCGCGAGCTTGTTCAGGATTTCGCGGCTCTTCTCTGACAACGCATTCCATTTCCGGATGTTGATCACGACGCCAAGATCGGTCGAGAAAAAAGCCGGCTCGACGCGGAATTTCAAAAACTTGTCCCAGTTCGGATCCATGAGGCCGATCTGCGTCCAGGCCGTGAGATCGACCGTGCCTCGCTCGAGTGCGGTGTACAACTCGGTTGAATTCAGGTTGATGACTTGGGCGCCGAGGTAATTCGTGAGAAACGCGTTGTAGATCGGATTGCCGCGAACTTTGAACCCTTTGATGTCCAGATGCCCGGTGGCATCGAGCTTCGGCTCCTTGGTTCCCCAGATGTTGAATCGAATGCCGCTATCGAACCAGCCGAGGTAGTACACGCCCATACGGCGGATGTGCGCTTCTTTGATCGCGTCGTAGGCGCCGTTCTTGCGCGCGGTCGGGCCGTCGATCGTGCTCGCGCTCACAGCATCGCATTCAGGCACCGTCGCGGCATAAAAGGCGCACGGCGTATAGACCATGTCGACCACGCCATCGCGCGCGGCGTTCGGCTGTTCCATCATTCCGATCGCTTCGGGGCCGCCCCGCACCTGGATCGTGAACGCACCCTTGCCCGCGTCATTCGCTTTCTTCACGAACTCGAGGAAGCTGCGCGAATACACCCAGTTCGCCGGAAACGTGTGCGTCGCGGTGAGCCGGTCTTGCGCGATTGCCGGCAAGGCCGCGCCATATCCGCCGAGCACGATGAGCGCGGCCAGCGCCTTAAGCAAATTGTTCATCTCTCACCCCATTTCTTAGAGCGATATGCTCCACCCTGGAATGTTACAGGGCGCGGTGCGCTCTTGTGCGCGTTGCCCAAAGGCGAGTCGTAACGGTCACGACAGCAAGGACGATCGCGCCAGCCGCGATCCCGACGATTGCATCGGCCACGATCGAAGCGATCACCCCCACCCCGCCGACAAATGGGACGGTCGCATCCAATCTGCCCGCGAAATGTTCGATGGCGTGATGAATGATCGGCAGGCCATGAACGATGATCCCGCCCCCCACCAGGAACATGGCAACCGTCCCGACGATGGACAGTCCCTTCATCATGGCGGGCGCTATGCGAAGAATGAGGCGGCCGATGCTCTGCTTGAACGCCGTCCAGACGCCGTCACCGCGGCTTCGGATCAAATGGGCCCCGGCATCGTCGAGCTTGACGATGCCTGCAACCAGACCGTAGACGCCGATCGTCATGACGATCGCAATTGCAGACAAGACCGCGACCTGCCTCGAGAAAGCCGCGGTTGCCACCGTTCCAAGCGTGATGACAATGATCTCGGCGGACAAGACGAAATCCGTCCGGATCGCGCCTTGAATTTTTTCCTTCTCGAATGCAACGAGATCAATTGCAGGATCCACCAAGGCACCGACATGCAGGGCATGGTGTGCCTGATGCTCGGCCGCGCTGTGCATCAACTTGTGGGCGAGCTTCTCGCATCCTTCATAGCAAAGATACGCGCCGCCCACCATCAGAAGCGGCGTCACGGCCCAAGGCGCGAACGCGCTGATTGCAAGCGCGGCTGGAACGAGAATCAGTTTGTTCTTGAATGAGCCTTTGGCGACCGCCCAAACAACCGGCAGCTCGCGCTCCGCGCGCACACCGGAGACTTGTTCGGCATTGAGGGCGAGATCGTCGCCTAGAACGCCGGCGGTCTTCTTC
>JANMUI010000661.1:0-13409 GCA_031391405.1 Betaproteobacteria bacterium | reverse complement strand
CTGCTCGATCAGCTCGGCCAACGCGCGCGCGGTACCCGAAGAGCCGATCGCCTCGCTCCAGCCGCGACTTCGGTAGCTCTTCGATAGCACCTGGAATTCATGTCGTGCCGCGAGCTCGGCATGGCGGAACGCGGGCTTGGTAAATAAGTCTGCCGGAAAAAACCGCAACGAATAGCTCACGCAACCGACGTACACGCTTTCCATGAGCTCAGGCTGGTAACCGGTGCCTACGATAACCTCGGTTGAACCTCCGCCGATGTCGACGACCAGGCGCCGCGCCGAACCGGGCGCCAACAGATGCGCGACGCCGAAGTAGATGAGCCGTGCCTCTTCTTGACCGGCGATCACCTCGATCGGAAACCCAAGGCGCGACTCCGCTTGGCGAAGGACCTCCTTGGCGTTGCGCGCGACGCGGAATGTGTTGGTTGCGACCGCGCGGACCTGTCTGGGTGAGAAGCCGCGCAGGCGCTCGCCAAAACGATCGAGGGTTGCAAGCGCGCGCGCCTGCGCATCGCGGTCGAGCAGCTTATCCTTGGTCAATCCGGCGGCCAGACGCACCGGTTCGCGCAGGGTGTCCAATGTATAGATTTGCGCACCGACGACCCGCCCGATCTCCAGCCGAAAGCTATTGGAGCCAAGGTCGACAGCCGCCACGGTCTGTGTATCGAGCATCCATCGACGATATCATGGACGGGTGCGCGTTCGGTGCGATCTCATGTGAAGGGTGCCAATGCGGAAGCGGTCGACGCGCCATGTAATGACGGTGTCATGATGCATGCGGATGATTTACGGTTCATTGGTCCCGCTCGCGCAGCGGATCCTGCCGGATCGCCTAGTTCCCACTCGCGGTACCTCAATCGCGAGCTCGGTATTCTCGCGTTCAACGAGCGTGTGTTGTCGATGGCCGAAGACGACACGGTCCCGCTCCTCGAGCGGTGGCGATTCCTTTGCATCGTATCCAGCAATCTCGATGAATTCTTCGAGGTGCGCGTCGCATGGGTGCAGCAGGAGTTGATCGATCATCCAAATGTGCGCGGGCCGGACGGTGTCGCGGCCGCCGGCACGCTGCTCCTGATCAGCGAGCGGGCGCACCGGCTCGTCGAGCGCCAGTACGCGCTTTTCAACCGTGTACTGCTGCCCGCCCTCGAAGCCGAGGGCGTCACGATGTTCAAGCGGGCGCCGCTCACGCCGGAGCAGATCGCCTGGGCGCGCGAATATTTCGATAGCGAAATGCTGCCCGTCCTGACGCCGATCGGTCTTGATCCGGCGCATCCGTTTCCGCGCCTCCTCAACAAGAGCCTCAATTTCACCGTCGAGCTCGAAGGGGAAGACGCATTCGGCCGCGACTCCAGGCTTGCCATCGTGCAGGCACCACGCGTGCTCCCGCGCATCATTCGCGTACCCGCCGCGATCGCAGGATTTCCGTACGGGTTTCTCACACTGGGCGCGATTCTTCGGCAGTTCGTCGGCGGGCTATTTCCCGGCATGGTGGTGAAGGCGTGTGACGAGTTTCGTGTGACGCGCAACAGCGAGCTCTATGTCGATGAGGAAGAGTTGAAGAATCTGCGGGAAGCGCTACGGGGCGAGCTCCTCGAGCGACATTTCGGGGATGCGGTTCGCCTCGAAGTGAGCGCAACATGCTCCGAAGAGACGTCTAGCTTCCTGATGCGCCAGTTCGAGCTCGACGCGAGGGACCTCTACCGCGTAGACGGGCCGGTGAATCTCGTTCGCCTCAACCAGATTCCCGATCTGGTTGATCGGCCCGACTTGAAGTTCCCGACTTTTGTGCCCGGCGTCGCGCCTGAGCTTCGGAAAGTCCCGGATGTGTTCGCCGCAATTTCCGCCGGCGATATCCTCCTTCATCATCCCTACCAGTCGTTCCAGCCGGTTCTCGATTTTGTTCGAATGGCCGCGACCGATCCCGCCGTCGTGGCCATCAAGCAGACCATTTATCGGACCGGGGCCGAATCCACGCTGATGGAATATTTGATACAGGCGGCGCGCAACGGCAAGGACGTGACGGTCGTCGTCGAGCTTCTCGCGCGCTTCGACGAGGAAGCCAATATCAACTGGGCGTCACGGCTGGAGGAGGTCGGCGCGCACGTCGTCTATGGCATCGTCGGACACAAGACCCACGCCAAGATGCTGCTGGTGGTGCGTCGCGAATCGGGCAAGCTCAAACGATACGCACATCTGGCGACCGGCAATTATCACGCTCGGACCGCGCGCCTGTATTCGGACTTCGGCATGTTCACCGCGAACGAGGTGATGTGCCGCGACGTGAACGAGATGTTCAAGGAGCTCACCGGTCTTGGACGTGCCGCGTCACTCTCCGTGCTCTGGCAATCGCCGTTCACCATGCACAAGAACGTGATGGCCGCGATCGCGAACGAAGAGCGGATCGCGAAGAGTGGCGCGCCCGCCCGGATCATGGCGAAGATGAATTCATTGCTGGAGCCCGAGGTCATCGGCGCGCTCTACAACGCATCCCAGGCGGGTGTGAAGATCGATCTGATCGTGCGCGGTGTCTGCGCGCTGCGCCCCGGTGTTCCGGATCTTTCGGAAAACATTGCCGTGCGCTCGATCGTCGGGCAGTTCCTCGAGCACCATCGCATCTTCTATTTCCTGAACGCCGGTGCCGAGGATATCTATCTGTCGAGTGCCGACTGGATGGGCCGCAACTTCTTCGGGCGGATCGAGCTGTGCTTTCCGGTGCTCGACAAGAAGCTCAAGGCCCGCGTCATTCGCGAGGGTCTTCGTACCGTTCTGCGCGACAACATCAATGCCTGGCGAATGCTACCGGATGGGGGATATCTCAAGGTACTGTCCCGGCGCGGCCATAACCGTTCCGCACAACAGGAGCTTTTGGGGCTGCTCGCCGAGCATACGCCTGCGGCGCCTTGATGCCGGGAATAGCGGTATTCGACTGGAATCGCTCGGAGATCGCGCCCCGCGTCCGGATATCGATCGAGACGCCAGCCCGAGCCATGGAGCGTGCCGAAGGGATTCTGGCAGAGCGAACACACGAGGCGAATGATTGTAATATTGTGCCCAGCAGTAGCGCCGCATGGCTAACGTCAGAAAATTGGGGATACCCTGCGTCAATCGGCAACGAAATCTTGGCGAGGATCCAATTGACTAGTCACCTTCACCATGAACAGATGAATAGTGCGAAGCCGATCCGGGGGGTGGTCGCGATTGCGATCACAGCCGGGCTGTTGGCTGCATGCGCACATGCGCCCGAGCATCGTGAAATGGCGCCTGAGCATCGTCAAATCGCCGCGTTTGGCGCCCCCACGATCGCGTCCTTCTCGGCGCAAAAACCCGGGGCCACACCTTCCGGCCCGTGGGCGCCGTGGCAGATCAGCGTATTCAAACGAAGTACGCAGTATGACCTTGTCGACTACGCGGGGCGCACCGTCGTTGAGGCGCGTGCGGATACGGCGGCCTCGGGACTCGTGCATCCCATCCACTTCGACCCCAAACATTATCCTGTCCTGTCGTGGCGTTGGAAGACCACCGCGCTCATCGATCGCGCCAATAACAAGCGCGCGGCGACCGAAGATTCTCCGGTGCGCATTCTCGTCGCGTTCGATGGCGACGTGTCGAAGTTGAAACCGTTCGATCAACATGTACATCGCAAGTTCAAGGTGATGACAAAGACCGACCTTCCGTTCGCCACATTGATGTACATCTGGGAGAACCGCGCGCCCACCGGCACCGTCATCGACAATCCCCACACCACGCGCATCAAGATGATCGTCGCGGACAGCGGCCCGGAACAAGTCGGCCATTGGTGCGAACGGAGCGTCAATATCTACGACGACTATCGGCGCGCGTTTGGCGAAGATCCGCCCCCGGTGATCTGGATCGGCGTCATGACCGATACGGACAATACCGGCGAGACCGTGCGGGCGTTCTACGGCGATATTCGTGTCAGTGCGCCGGTGCCTTAGGGCCCGTTCACGGTTAGCCGATCCGCTCTAGCTGCCCTTCGGTTCGATCCGGATCGATCGCAGCGATTCCAGCATGATGATCCATTCGCCGACCGTGCCGCGATGTTGCTCGCGCGTGCGGCCATCGGGCGTTGCCTCCGCGAGCGCCTGCTCACGGCGCAACGTGTTGGCCGCGTTGCTGAGCCAAGTCTCGAGCCGCGATCGGTGAGGCCCGCGATAGACGCGGGAAGCGGCTTCGACTTCGTCGCGCAGCTCATCGAAGTCAACGCCCACGCCATCCATCAGTGTCCAAGGCATTCGTATCGCCCGCAGTGAACCCGTCAGAAAGTATTCCCGGATCGTCCACGCTGCGGCAGAAGGTCCGAGGCGTTCTACATCCTGGAGACGCGCACGCGTCGGCGCGCAGAAAAGGCCGCGATTCTCGAGCACGGCCGCGGCATAGGGATCGCCGTGGTGCGACTGCGCCAGCCGTACAAAATCCTGATTGCCGATGAGGTAGCGGACTTCCTTCTGGTCGTAAGCGCGCGTTCCCTTGAGCATTCGTTCGATATTCCCATCGGCGCTCCCGATCATTTTTTCCACCTGATCGACAAGCCGGATATCTGAGCGCAGGACGTCGATCAGACGCGCACAGGCAGCGAGATCTTCGCGAAAGCTTTCGAGAATCAGATTGGCGTTGGCGCCAACCGGCCCTGCCACCTCGATGGTTCGGGTCGCGTCCCCTGCTGCTATAGCCAGAGGGTCTTCACCCGGCGGGAAATTTCCGACGGCAGGCGGGGCGGGGATTGCTGTCCTGCCTTTCGCGCTCGATTGGCCGGATGTGGCGCCGTCGCCGCCACCGCATCCCGACAGCACAAGTGCCATCGCAAGAAGCAGTCCTTGCCACCGCATACCACGCCCCATCTCGTGAGTATTCATTGGAGTCGTGCCCGTTCAACGATCGCCTGACAAGGCGTGTCCGCAGGCAACGTACCGAACGCGTAGCCGCCGCTAACACCGAGTCGGGTGGCACAGTATGCGGTTGCAACCGATGCCGGTGCATGCTCAATCAAGAGAGCGGCCTGCACTGCGCAAGCAAGCCGTTCGACGACAAGTCGGGCGCGTCCCTCGAGGGCGCTTTGATCGGCCAGTAATTGTCCGGTTTCGCGCAAATGATCGCCCAACCGCGCATCATTCCGCGCGATGCGATCGAGCGTGGTCATCAGTGCAGCAAGCGCATCGGGTTCCCTCTGCATCGTCCTTAGCACATCCAGACAGATGACATTGCCACTGCCCTCCCAGATGCTGTTGAGCGGCGCTTCGCGATAGAACCGGGAGAGCGGACTTTCCTCGACATATCCGGCACCACCAAGACATTCCATCGCCTCGACCGCAAGTGCGGGAACGCGTTTGCAGCTCCAGTATTTCGCAATGGGCGTCAGCAGGCGCGCGATGCCTGCTTCGAGCGGGTCGCGGTCGCGCCGATCAAAAGCACGCGCCAATCGGAACGCACCGAGCATCGCGGCTTCCACTTCGATTGCCATATCCGCGAGCACGTTCTGCATCAGCGTATGCAGGGCAAGCTTGCGTCCGAAGGCATCGCGATGCAACGCGTGATGGATCGCCTGATTCACCAGCGTGCGCATGAATCCTGCGTTGGCGACGACAATGTCAAAGCGGGTGAGATGCGCCATCTCGATGATGGTTGGAATACCGCGGCCCTCTTCGCCGACCAACCAGGCAAAGGTGTCGTCGTATTCGATTTCGCTCGATGCATTCGATCGATTGCCGCATTTGTCTTTCAAGCGCTGAATAAGAAAGGTGTTGCGCGCACCGTCCTCCAATGACCGCGGCACAAAGAAACAGGTCAAACCGGCATCGGTGCGCGCGAGCGAGAAGAAGGCATCGGACATCGGCGCGGAGCAAAACCATTTATGCCCCGTCAGCCGGTACTCGTTGGACCCGGCTCGAATCGCGCGCGTGGTATTGGCACGCAAATCGGAACCACCCTGCTTTTCGGTCATTGCCATGCCAATCGTGACGGCGCGCTTGTCCGCCACCGGGAGCGGTCGCGGATCGTAATCCTCGGCGACGAGCTTCGGTTCCCATCGCGTCGCGAGCGCTGGGGCAAGGCGCAACATGTGCGCGGCCGCGAACGACATCGTGACCGGACAGGACACGCCGTGCTCGAGTTGATTCCAAAGATAGTTGAGCGCGGCGCGCGCGACAAATGCGCCGTCGCGATGCGCGGTCCAGGCGAGTGAATGCAGACCGGCGCCGAACGCAGTAGCCATCAGCTCGTGATAGGCCGGATGATATTCGACTGCGTCGATGCGCCGGCCGAATCGATCGTGGGTGCGCAACTCGGGCACGAAGCGATTGGCTTGCGTGGCGAGGACTTGTAGGCGATCGCTCCCAACCAGAGGTCCCAAAGCGCCGGCACGCTCACCCACCCAACCGCCGCCTTCGCGGTCGACAGTCGCCCGCAGCAGCGGGTCCCCTGTCCACGGATCGTAGTCGGCGAGCGGAGGGGGCTGGTTGGTGACTTCGTGCGTAATCATGGTGTTGCCCTAGACGTAGCTCGGTCCTTCGATCACCGGATGCTTTGCGAGAAACGCTTCATCGACTTCGAGGCCGATGCCGGGCTTCTCGAGCGGCCGTACGCAGCCGTCGCGGCCGACTTCGTATGGCTTCTCCGTGAGTGCATCGCGAAAGAGATTCAGCTTGGACACATCCGCTTCGAAATATCCGCCGTTCTCAATCGCCGCGAGCAGGTGGATCGAAGCCGCCATATTGAGGCCGGTCATCGAGGTATGCGGATTGATCGGGAACTTGTGGGCACTTGCCATCGCGGCGATGCGCAGTGTTTCTGTAATGCCGCCGGTCTTGGAAAGGTCAGGCTGCCAGATGGTGATCGCACCGCATTCGAATACTTGATTGAACTCGAACCGCGTGTAGTGATTCTCACCCGCGGCGAGCGGAGTATGTCCGTAGGTTGCCGCCTGCCGATACGCGGTGTAATCGTGCGCGGGGAACGGCTCTTCGAGCCAGCCGATGCCGTTGTCATCGAGTACCGGCATCACCTTTCGCGCGTCCGCAATGTTGTAACCGGTATTCGCGTCGGTGAGGATTTCAAGCTGATCGCCAAACGCTTTGCGCACCGCCTCCACGCGTTCGATATCGCGGGCCGGTGAATCCCCGAGCCTGAGCTTGATGGCACGATAGCCTTGCTCGAGCAGAGGCCGCGCCTCGTCGACCAGCGATGCCGGCGGCTGATACCCGAGCGAAACACCGCCTGCATAGGCCGGTATCGGTTTCGACGTGCCGCCCAGCAGTTTGTAGAGCGGCCAGCCGCATGCCTTGCCGCGGATATCCCACAGTGCGAGGTCGATGCCGCTCATCGCCATCGCGGTGCCTGCTCCCATACCGTGGCTCGCGAGTTGCTTGTCGTAAATTGTTTTCCACACGCCCACGACATCGGTGGCATCGCGCCCCTTGATCAAACCTGCCAGGGTCGTATTGATGTGATGCGCAATCGCGCCGGGCGAACGTGAATGATGGGATTCGCCCCATCCGATCAGACCCCCTGCGGTCGTGACCTTCACCACGACAGTATCGCGTTTCACCACCCGGCCGACGCCCAACGTCAGGCTCGCCGCAGGTGGAACCGGAAACGAAGTCGCGAACGCTTTGATGTCGACGATTTTCAAGTCGCTTGCCGTGGCGGCCATGCTGGATCCTCGATGTGGTGGGTGCGCTCGGCAGTTCTGATGATTTTACCGCCGGGTGAGCGCGAAATTGGGCAAAAGATCGGCCTTACGGCACCGCGCATCGCCCGACCGGCGGCATCGTATGGGGTTAACCTGCAAAAGCCTGGACCGCGCGCTTTGCGATGTCCTCACCCCACTCCTGCACGAAATGGCCGGCTTCCGCGATCACATGCGGTTGCGGACAGCCGCGGATCAACGTCGCCATTTCGTTCATCACCGGCGGACCGAGTACCGGATCCGTCGCGCCGATCGCCATGAAGGTCTTACCACGCCATTGATCGCGAAACCAGTCGCGCGCAGCACGCGAGAGGACGGCACCTTCTGCCGCTGGATGATCGGGGACCAGCTGAGGGAATCGTCGTGCGCCCGCCTTGTAACGAATATCCGGATACGGCGCGTCGTAGGCGGATCCTTCCGCATCGGTAAGATGTGGGCAGGTGCGCTTTAATAATTTTCCGGCCGCGAGATCCGGATTCTTCGCGACCCAGGCCCGCCAATCGAGAAAGCCCTTGGTGAGTGGCGTGTCGCCGGTGGCGAACATGGCGTTCATCACCAGGAGCCCCGCGAATCGATCGGGCATCGTCATGGGCAGAGTCAGGCCAAGAAGCCCGCCCCAATCCTGGCAGACCAGAACAATCCCCTTCAGATCGAGGCGCTCGATGAAACGAAGCAGCGTGTCGCGATGATGCGTGAATGTGTAGAACGCTTCGTCGACCGGTTTGTCGGAGCGGCCGAATCCGAACAGATCGGGCGCCACGACCCGCGCGCCGACGCCAACAAAGACTGGAATCATGCGTCGAAATAGATATGCCCAGGTGGGCTCGCCATGCAGGCACAGGTAGATGTTAGCGGCGTTCGCTGGACCCTCATCGATGTAGTGCAGGCGCAGTCCGGCGAATCCGGGCAGATCATCAATGTAGCGCGGCGGGTATGGAAAGCCGGGGAGCACTGCAAAGCGGCTGTCGGGGGTGCGCAGACTTTCCATGGTCGGATTCTCCTGCGGGGTAAGATTCGAGCAGTGTACGACCCACGCGCGATCGGCGGAGCCGCGCCTCGCGTTCGGCGTTTGGCATTTGGCGTTTCCCGTTTCCCGTTTCCCGTTTCGCGTTTCGCGTTTCGCGTTTCCCGTTTCCCTTCCACCTCCCCCTTCCCAGTTTCAAAAATGAACCTTCACGCCCTCGCTCACGACATCAAAGTCGCGCAAGACCTTCGCATGTCGCTGCCGCCGATCACCGCGCGTCTGCCGCAATTCGATCAATTGGCCGCCTACCAAGTGGCTCGCATCGTGCATGAACGAAGGATCGCCGAAGGCGCGGCACCGGTCGGTCGCAAGATCGGATTCACCAATCGCAATATCTGGCCGGAGTACGGCGTGTTCGAGCCGATCTGGGCGTACGTGTATGACACCACGGTGGCGCATATCGCGAATCACCACGGGTCGTGCAGCCTCGGTCGGTTCGTCGAACCGCGCATCGAGCCGGAAATCGTTCTGCACTTTCGAGCCGCGCCGCCGACCACAACCGACCTGCCTGCGATTCTTGATTGCATTGACTGGATCGCCCACGGATTCGAGATTGTTCAGTCGCATTTCCCCCGGTGGAAATTCCAGGTGGCCGATACGATCGCCGATTCGAGCCTGCACGGAACGTTGCTCATCGGCGAACAGATACCCATCATGAAGCTGGGCGAAGGCCTGATCGATCGCTTGGCCAGTTTCAAGATCGACCTTGCGTGCGGGGGCGAGGTGCGTGCGCGCGGCAGCGGGGCGAACGTCCTCGACAACCCACTGGCCGCCGTTGCGCATCTGCTCGCCAAATTGGCCATGTCGCCGAATTCCTCGGCCATCGCGGCCGGTGAGTTGATTACCACGGGCACCTTGACCGCTGCATTGCCGATTCGCGCGGGCGAGCGCTGGAGCACTGCGCTCGCGGGCATTGCGTTGCCTGGGCTCAGTATCGACTTCACGATGTGAATTCCGCGCAGAAGACGTTTCTTCTGCTGCCGATCGCCGCAGCCAATAGCGGTATCGCCATGCGCGTTGTCGAGCCGATGCTGCCGCGGCTGGCCGAACATTTCGCCACGTCCGTTTGCAGACCAAGGCAACCGAAATGGCGCCGAATGCACGAGCCACCGCCCTTGCATTTTCCGTGCGGATGCGCCTCGCACGACACTGAGTCCGGTGCTTATTTCCGGCCCGCATGCGGATCATGCGCCGGAATGTTGATGCCGCCACCGCGGTCCGACACGGTCTCGGCACGTGCCACGCCAATGTCGACGCCTTTCCTGCGGCCGTATGATTCGACGACTGCGATATCCGCATCAGCGATCGGCGCCATTCGCTTCTTGCGTGCCAGCGCCGCCGCGATGTAAGGCGCCAGCTCCTCCGCCTTTTCTCTCGCGCGCTCGGTATCGCGCTGCTTGAATGCGGGGAGGACCTCATTTGCGAAAAGGCGCAACGAATCGCAGACATGCTCATGACGGTTCATCCCGCTTTGCTGGACGAACATGATCTGGTCCATGCCGACGTTTTCATAGCGCGAAAGGAATGCGCGCACCTGCGCTGGCGTGCCGATGCCGCCCTGTCCCGCGGTGCGGGGCAAAGCGTCCTTCACTTCGAGGAAGCGCTTCCACATCTCAGAGCGGCCGGGCCGATGCTCGCCATAGATCGCCACATAGCCAAGCGAGTAACCGAAGAACTTGAAGCCGTCTTCGCCGCGGCGGATCGCTTCCTCTTCGTCGTGATGCATCGACATGGCACTCACGATCGCGATATTGGGATTGACCGTATGCGAGAGCGGCACGCATTCCGGCGACTTGATGATGTCGTAGTATTCCTTGACCCAATGCGCCGCCTGCTCCGGTTCGATGAAGGCAAAGGCGAGGGCGCCGAGGCCCAGGCGTGCCGCACGATAGATCGATTCGCGACGCGAGCACGCCAACCACATCGGTGGATGCGGTCGTTGCACCGACTTCGGAATGACGTTGCGACACGGCATTTCGAAATACTGACCCTTGAAGCCGGGGTACGGCGTCATCGCCAACATGTTCGCGGCCTGCTCCGCGCCTTCCAGCCATTCGTTGGTCTTCTCGGTCGGATCGAGATTGAACCCGCCCATTTCGAGCGCGGTCGCCGATTCGCCGGTACCCCATTCCACGCGCCCGTTCGAGACCAGATCGAGCGTTGCAATCCGCTCAGCCGCGCGCGCAGGGTGGTTGTACTTCGGTGACATGAGCATCACGCCATGACCCAGTCGAATGTTCTTCGTGCGTTGCGAGCACGCCGCAAGGAACACTTCGGGCGCTGATGAATGCGAATATTCTTCCAGGAAGTGGTGCTCGACTTCCCAGACATAATCGATGCCCAGCCGGTCGGCCAATTCCACCTGGTCGAGTGCATTCTGGTAGGCGCGTTGCTCGGCGTCGGCCGTCCATGGTGTGGGGACCTGGTGCTCGTAGAACATCCCGAACTTCATGTCGAATCGTCTCCTTTGGTGAATCCGCATCACTGGGTATTACGGATACGGATGCGATCCCTATCCGCACAACGTTTCCTTCTTCCGCGCGGAAGAGCGTCGTCTCGCAATGACGTAAAGCTCAGTAGAACGGTGTCGTGGCATTATCGCGCCTGTCGGACGCAAATTGAATACAAAAGAGGCAATGCCGTGAGCGGACGCTATACCAGCACGGCCATCGCGCTGCATTGGATCATCGCGATCGCGGTGTTCGGTCAGTTCGCGCTCGGCTGGTGGATGATCGATATCCCGAAGAGCCCGCCCGGTGTCCGCGCATACTGGTTCAATGTGCACAAGTCGATCGGGCTTACCATCGGTTTCTTCGTGCTCGTTCGACTGGTATGGCGCCTCACCCATTCTGCGCCGGCATTGCCGGGCGCGATTCCGGCGTGGCAGCGTATCGCCGCGAAGGTAAGCCATCTCGCCCTTTATTCATGCATGTTGATCATGCCGATCTCGGGCTATCTCGGCTCGTCGTTCACCAAATACCCGATCAAGTACTTTGGTACCACACTGCCGCACTGGGGATGGGATGCCCCCGTGCTCAAGGAATGGATGAGCGCCGTCCATTACACGACGGTCTGGGTATTCATGATCTTGATCGCGATTCATATGGCGGCGGCCTTCAAACACCTATTCATCAATCGTGACGAGGTGTTCGCGCGGATGTGGCCGCGATCGCACGAGCAGAAGGCCCGACTCGCTGCTGCCGCGCCCCCTGAGGTCGAATTCCGTTGGCACAAATGACCGGGTGATTGCCACTGAGCAATGGGCCACCCAGGATGTGCGCTCATGTATTCGCAATACGCAACGCACATCAAGGACGGCAATATGTACGTGTACTGGCGCCTAGAGCAAGTTGTTCGAGCGCGAGGAACGTGCCCAGGTGCTCGCGGCGCACCTTGATCGGGAGCGACTGGAACGCCTCGAGCGAATCAATGACAGCGCGGAGTCCTATATCGATTGGCGCACCCGCACGCGGTCTCGTCCCACGATCACTACCCTGGTATCCTCGCCTATCGCCCGTTGCGCACTCTGTTCAGCGGCGCGCTGTGCCAAGAGAGCATGGTGCTGGCGGCGCGACGCCATGATCTGCGATTCGTCGCGCCCCGCGTTCGCCGCGAGCGAGGTTGCGCCAAGCAAGCTCGCCAATGTCAAGATAATCAATCGTTTCATAGTGCCTCCAGAGGATTGGGATGCCGTTGTGTTCGAGTCCGGCGAAAACAGTTCACGCGCTAGGCGATTGATCGCCGGACGAGTCCCGTGCGTTGCGAGGTGAAGGCTACCGGGCGTTCCTCTCGACAATGTCGCGGACTGATCTCGTTTTCATCACTTGAATCAAACAGACGCCGGGCATGCGCGCACGGCATACTCGAGATTCGTCGTCGTAGTCGCTTCGCTCGCTTCCGATGCTGGACTTATCGATGCGTTCCGCGAACGCGGGACGCGAATCGGTAGCGAGGACGGCGAAGGCAATCCGCATGGCCTCCCCAGCCCTTGTCCTTTCTTGGTTCGACGCTGCCGCCAACGAGTCTTTCGCAGATGCTTTTCGGGATGTACAGGGCGTCGCTAGCCTCGTTATCGCAGGTTGGTAACGCCTTTACCGTGCGACTTAGCGAGAGGAGGACAAGCGATAGCCGGGTTTGAACCGGTTCACGTCACCGCGATCTTTCGTCCGATTCCGGCTCGGGTGGCGGTGCGCCGTCGTGAATGAGATAGCGCCGGCGCTGCATGAACGCTTCGCGCGCGAACACATAGCGGTCGAGCGCCGCTCGTTCCAGAAGATTGACCGAGTCGAGCGCGCTCGCCCGGAAACTAATATTCGACGTAGCCGCCAGCGTGTTACGCAGCGCAACTTCGTGCGCGTTCGTGACCGCGTCGGCGAACAATGGCAATGGACCTGCGCGCGAGTCGATGGTGAGATACGCCGAGCCGTCGCGCAGGGTGCTTGGTCCGAACAGCGGAAGCACGAGATACGGCCCGCTCGCCAGGCCCCAGCGGGCAAGCGTCTGGCCAAAGTCCTCATTATGCTTCTCCAGGCCCGCATCCGATGCGGTATCGAACAGACCGCCGATCCCGAACGACGTGTTGATAATGACGCGCATCCAGTCATTCAGCGAATCACCGACCTTCCCCTGCAACAAGTTGTTCGCGCCGATCCACACGTCGTCCAGATTCGCGAAGAAGTTGCG
>JANMUI010000660.1:0-2518 GCA_031391405.1 Betaproteobacteria bacterium | reverse complement strand
GTCCTCCAGGTGGAACAGCAGAAAGAATAGCCGGCTATCGGCAATGGTCAAGTCGGGCGATTGTTCAAGGCCTGCCCGCGCCGACAGGATCGGCGCCGGCGGCCAAGTATGCGCTCGCACAACTCGACCTGTAAGGGGCGCTGGTCCCGAATTTTCCGCTCCCCGATCGCTCGCGAGGGAAGAGTCGGGACCGTAGTCCCGCCAACGTTAGGGTCGACAACCGGAAGTCTACGGGTGGGTTTGCGTCTCTGGAATCCCCACGATTGACTATTCGGAAAGGTTCGGCGGCTCGGTGCGGGTAGTCAAATATAGCCAGCGACACCGGGGCGGGCTATGGCTCGTAGAACTTCAGCCCCGGAATCTCGTCCAGCTTCTGGTCGCGCCCGCGCAGCTCGATCACGTTGCGATCCGGGTCGCGGATGAAGATCGAAACGCCGGTGCCGCCGAACGTGACCGGCCCCTGGCTCGGCGTGATGCCTTGCGCGAGGAGGGAGGCGTGGGTGTCCTTGATCGAGGCCACGCGCAAGGCGACATGCGTGAAGCCGGGATGCTTCTTTTCCACATCCATCAGGACGTTCTTGCCGCCGACGTCGTCGTTGCCGTTGGTAATGAGATTCAGCTCGACGCCGTCGTCGTTGACCATGATGGTGACAGCATCGAAGTCGGACACGTGCCGCACCGTAAACCCCAATTTCTCGTAGAAGGCGATGGCGCGTTGGGCGTCCATCACACGGATGCCTAGATGGTCGAGCTGTTGGATGCGGATCATGGCGAGGCCCCCAAGGTGGCGTTTGGCGAATTATGCGCCGGTTCAACCGCGCAATCGATCGCATCGCGTTTGGATGTCTCTTGCGATTTCGTTGGCGCACGCGGCCGTGACGCGAAGTGATCGGGCGGTCGAGCGGAATGCGGCGACGGCGTTGATAGCCCGGTCGATGGTCGCTACGGCATCCGCAACGTTCCAATGGTCCGCGATCGTCCGAAGCTCGGCGCGTGTGGGGCAAGCATGGCTGTACAAGAACGACAGGCAATGTTCTCGCCGCTCGCCGACATCGGGAACCAGGTCGATTGCCGGGGCCAATACGTATCCATGCGAACCATGAATCATCCAGAGGTTCTTCAGATGATCGTCCGTGTTGCCGATCGCCGCGTTGAACACCATGATGCGAAAAAGATCATCGATGTCGTCGATGCGCCCGGTTGCGCGTCGCAGTGTATTCGCCACTTCGCTATAGGACTGCACATACACACCGGTTCGTTCGCCACATAGCGTTTTCAGGCTAACAACATGGTTGCTCCCACCATCGGGCGCGACGTCGTATCTGCGCACCAGCAACACTTTGCGTCGACCGGCCTTGACGAGGCGCGTATCCGGAACCGTGATGCCGGCGTTCCGGGCAAGCCTCATGCATGTTGCTTCAAGTCCGACAACATCGAAGCGGCCATCGCGTTGCGGACTCGGGAACTTCGCGATCCATCTGCCGCGGTTGTCGTCGACCAACGCTTTCGGTCGGCTTCCGCCTGGTGAGCTGCCTGTGACGAACAAGGCTCGCAGATGTTCCGTGGTTGGCGTCCTGCCGGCTTCAACGTCGAGTGCGGCGTCAAGCAGATCTGCAAGCGCGATGTCCGGTAGCACATGCTGGTGCGTAGCCGGTGGCGCGTCGCCATCGCCGAATGCCAAAGCACCGAGCCCATGCGAGCCCAGAACGCGGAGCAAATCCGGCGCTCCTTGTCGCCCGCGCGGCAGGCTATGCGCCCGTACAAGCAGACGCCGTCCCCAATCGTCAGGCAGAGCGTCCTCGAACACGCCAAGGGGTGCGTACAGTTGGGGTGCACCAAACGGCGTGTCACGCATACCAAGGTGGATCGGATCGATTGAAAACGAGCGTGGATCTTCGCGCCAGGAGCGCGCATAGCGAAATTCCGATTGGAACATTCCCTGGGTGTCGGGATCAGTGAAGGCAAGGTCGCCGACGCGCGCTTGCTGGCCATCCGGGAGTTTCATCCAGACACCGAGGACAATCACGCAACGCCCTTCGCTGTGCGTCGCGCGCGCTTGCGTGCAGGGCGCCGGGCCTCGCGCGCACGCTCGATCAGACCGCCACGCTGCTCGAAGATGCGATCCAGATCATCGAGCTGACCAATCGCCCACAAGGCAAGGATCCAGTAACCGATCTGCACTGTCGGGACGCCGCCTTCCATCGCGCGCAATGTCGGCACCGACACGCCGATGCGATGGGCAAACGTGCTCATTGGCTCGTTGCGGGCGAGGCGCGCGGCGCGCAACCGGGCACCTAATGCCTGCAATGCCTTCGAGCACTCAGCAACAGAAACCATAACGCCCATTATCAGATAAAACAAAGGATTTTGTTAGCTATAGGTTCTGTAACTAACAGAGGAAACTGCGCGGCAGACCGCGCAGATTCCTGGCTACTGCATCTTCAGCCCGAGCTCCTTCACGAGCCTCGCCTTGAATTCATGATCGGCGCGCAACTTTCGTGCGAAGTCGGTGCGTCCC
>JANMUI010000639.1:0-1394 GCA_031391405.1 Betaproteobacteria bacterium | reverse complement strand
CTTCAATACAGGGGGTCTCTCCGCGGCCTTCTTCGCGGCGGGCGACAGGAACGATTGGATTTGCCCAGCAACCACTTTAGGCTTTTCAACATGCGGGCTGTGCCCGGCGCCGGCGACAATCTTCAACTTCGTCTTGCCGCCCAGGCCGGTTCGATACGCCTCCGCATGCGTACGCGGCACCATGTGATCGGTATCGCCCCATAGGAGCAATGCCTCGCCTTTGAATCGACCGAGGCGCTCACGCAATTTGCGGTGGTAGAAATACGGTGGCTTGAATCCGACCCGCGAGGCGAACCGCATGGCCTTGAATTGGCTCAATCCCCGTTCGATATCGGAACGCACATCAGGAAACAAGGCGAGCGCCGCCGGATGATCGGCACGCGAGAACAACAGATTTCGCAAGCCGGTGTACTCGATGCCGTTTTCCGGCTGGATCTGCCAGAAAAGATCGCCGATCGGTTGGCCCGGCACCATGAGGCCCGACGCGCCGATCAGCACGAGGCGCCCCACCCGCTCCGGATTGCGCACTGCGAGCTCGGCGGCGATCCAACCGCCGAAGCATGTGCCGACGATATCCACTTTACCGAGCCCCATCGCGTCCATCACCTGCAGCGTATGGAAGATGACGTCATCGATCGTGTCGATGTCTTCATCTTCATCGCTGCCGGCACAGGCCGGATGCGCCGGCGCGATGACGCGATAGGATTCGGCGAGCGCGTCATGAAACGGCAACCAGCCGACACTTCCCGCGTGCACATCGGCGAAGCCATGCAGGTAAAGGATTGGCCGACCCTTGCCCGCCTCTGCGACCGTCACATTGCGGCCGCCGACTGTGATGGTCCGCATGGTCATAGGGCGGCTCCAGCCAATTCAGGCATTTCGTTCAGCTCGGGATAATCGCGCGCAAACATCGCTGCCGAGTCGCGTCGCAATGCCGGCGCTACTTCAGTGGCGAAGAGACGCATGCTCTTCCTCGCAAGATCCGCGCGCATGTTGCCGAAGTGGAACTGGATCATCAGGTTGCCCACGCCGGCCTGCTCGATCAACGCCCACAATTTTTCGCGCACTGTTTTCGGGCTGCCGATCGTGATCGACCCCCATGCTTCGAGCTCTTCCCAGGTGTTGGCATCGCCTAACATTTTGGCGCCCGGATTCGCATTCTTCAGGTATTGCTCCCATGAACGTACGGAGGTCGACGGCACGCCGGCACCGAATGTCAAGGTGCGGCCTTCTCGACGCAGATGGCCTTTCAAGGTGTTCTTCAAGATTTAGAACACGCCCTCATGCGCTTCTTCTTTCGCCTGCTCATCGGTTTCGGACTCATAGACCGACAGCAGGATGCCCATGCGAAACGGATGGAACTTGCCGCCGTAGGTTTTGATGATGTCGGCGAA
>JANMUI010000627.1:0-1193 GCA_031391405.1 Betaproteobacteria bacterium | reverse complement strand
AGGTCTCGACATACGCATAGCCCTTCGTATCAATCATGTGGGCCTCGATGTCGTAGAGCCCGTCCTCCCGCTCGAATCCCTCGCAGTGAATCGTGCGGGTATGAAGATGGCGGCGCGGGACCGGCGAAGAAAGCTTCATGCAGAGCTCCTGGAGGTGAATCGTGCCCGCATTTGGGCGCGCCAATGCGCGAGCCACACGAGCGAGACAACCTAGGATTCTAACTTGCCAATGGCCGCTTCCTGCGGATAGCGTCGTCCGTTACGCAAGCAATGCCGCGATATGCTCGCCGGCCCGCAACCCGGTCACGCTCGATTTGACCAATCCGCCGACATAACCACACGATGCGCCGCCCTCGAGACCACCGGTCGTACATCCGACCGCGTAGAGACCCGGCAACGGTTGACCGGCATCGTTGAGCGCACGCCCATGGCTATCGATCCGAATGCCGCCCATCGTATAAGTGATGCCTGCTGCAATGGGGATCGCGCTGAATGGTGCCTGCACGATCGGGAAGGCTTCCAATGGACTCGTGGAACGTGGCGGTGTCAGCGCGCCGGCTGCCTTGGCGGCGACGGCACGGTTGTACGACTCGATTTCCGCGGCGAGCGCGATGGCATCAATACCCGCTTCGGATGCGAGCTCGTGCAGAGTGCCCGCCTTGAAGCGCGTGCCCCCCTGCGTTTCGAGAAGCGGATTCGGCGGCTGCAAGTAGTACGATCCGCGTTCGTCCCAGATCCGTTGATCGACAATGACATACGTGCTTCCCGGATCGGGTAGTGCGGCGATTGCATTGGCCATCGACACACCGCCCCGGCCCTCGTCGGTGAATCGCCTACCCGCCTTGGTCACGACCACGCCGGCGGCCGCCACGAAATCGAGCCAGGGATACGGCCAGAGCTTGTCGTTGGTGAGCGCATCGCGGGATTGCAAGTGTCCGTAAAACCCGCGCAAATCGGAGATCGATGTACCGGCTTCACGCGCCATACGCAGTCCATCGCCCATACCGGTGCGGGCATTGCGCTGAAGCAACCGTTCCGGCGCGGGTGAGATCGGGCCGCGCGTGAGGTCCGGGTTCGCCTGGAAGCCGCCATCCGCGAGCACAACACAGCGCGCCTGCACTTCGAACGATTCACCTTGGACAGTCGTTCCTGCGAACCCTGAGACGCGGCCATCCTTCCTGAACAGCCGATCG
>JANMUI010000624.1:0-4629 GCA_031391405.1 Betaproteobacteria bacterium | reverse complement strand
CAGCATTCAACCGCAACCCATCACCAATCAGCCTGACGGCTCCATCGCACTTGCGGACATCGACGCGGCCATCAAGCCCGATGATGCGCACTTCGCGCGGACGCGCTTGCTCGCACTCGAAAACACGATCGGCGGTCGCGTCGTCAGCCGCACTTATCTCGAATCTGCGCTCGATCTCGCCAAGCGGCGCGGGTTGGCGACACACCTCGACGGCGCTCGTCTGTTCATTGCGTCGGTGAAGCTCGGAATCGAAGCAAAGCAGGTATGCCTGGGATTCGATTCAGTTTCTGCGTGTCTGTCGAAGGGCCTCGGTACGCCTGCGGGAACGATCCTGGTTGGCTCCAAGGATTTCATCAAGGCCGCGCACCGGGCGCGCAAAATGCTGGGCGGAGCGATGCGTCAGACCGGCATCATTGCGGCGGCATGCATCTATGCGCTCGACCACAACGTGACGAGGCTCGCCGATGATCATGCCAATGCCGATCGGCTGGCACGGGGATTGGCGAACATCGATGGCCTGACCGTCGAAGGCGCGCACACCAACATGGTGTTCGTGCGTGTACCAGCGGGGCGGGCGGCGGCCCTTGGCGCGCATTTGACCGAGCATGGTATTCGCACGCTGCCGTCGGCGCGCATGCGGCTGGTGACGCATCTCGATGTCGACGAGAAAGGAATCGATCGGACCATCGCGGCCTTCAGATCATTTTTCGCGAATTAGCGCGAGCTTTCAACAATGATGTTGAGCTCGCCACGCGATGGTTGATTCCCACAAGTCGTCGTCGGGGACACCCGGACGAACAGGTGTCGCGGTGGTGGCGGGGCCCTTGTCGGTCACGGTGTTGCTGCAGAGCATGACCGCGTTCGGCCTGCATTCAGCGTCGGTCTACGCGCCGATTGCAGCGCCCGCGCTTGGTCTGCCTCCCGAGCGCGTCAGCATTTTCGTGATGTTCGCGTATGGCGCAGCGAGCCTCGTCGGGCTTGGATGCAGCGGCGTGATTGCCCGCTTTGGGCCGTTGCGAACGGTGCAAGTGGCGCTCCTTGCGCCAGCATTGGGTCTTGCGTGCGCAGCGATCGGATGGTGGCCTCTACTGTTCATTGCGGCGATGTTGATCGGTTCCGGAAACGGCTTCACAGGTCCGGTGAGCTCACACATCCTGGTGGCGCGCACGCCTCGCTCCGTGCTGTCCCTGGTGCTGTCGATCAAACAGACGGGCGTGCCGATCGGCGGTGGAATCGCCGGCGCATTGATCCCGTTGCTTGCGCTCTCGATCGGCTGGCGTGAATCGCTTCTGATCGCCGCGCTTGCCTATCTCGTCTGCCTGTTCGCCCTGCAGCCGTTACGGAACGAGTACGATCAACATCGCGACCGGACGGTGCGCATCGGCATCGCCAACACGATCCGGCAGATGAAGGAAGCACTCGGCATGACCTGGGGGCACCCGCGCCTGAAGGTGCTTTCTCTCGCGTGTTTCGCCTATGTGGCGGTCCAGTGGGTGGTGCTGACCTTCATGGTTTCGCTCTTGCATACGCGGCTTGGCTTCTCGCTCGTCACCGCAGGATTGGTATTCTCGGCGGCCCAACTAACTGGCATCCCCGGTCGGCTGCTCTGGGGTGTTCTTGGTGATCGCGTGCGCAGTCCGATGGCGCTGTTGGGTTGGCTAGGGCTCGTCATGGCTGCACTGGCCGCGCTGATCGGAAGCTGGAATGCATCTTGGCCGCTCGAATGGATTTTTTTCGTGAGCATCTTGTTCGGCGTGACCGGCGTGAGCTGGAACGGGTTGTTTTTTGCCGAAGTCGCGCGAACCGTTCGTATTGAAGACGTGAGCAAAGCGACCGGCGGCGGCCAGTTCATCGGGTTTATGGGCGGTATGCTGGGCCCAGTCGTGTTCGACGCGATTGTGACGACCACTTCGAGCTATCAAATGGCCTATTTGGCGATCGCAATCTTGCCGTTCATTGCCGGGGTGACCCTGCTTGCCCGATCGCGCGCATGACGATTCTGCCGGCAGGCAAATCGATGACTGACGAATCCATGCCTGTACCGTACCGTCGCGCGCCTGATCATTTTCCCGATATTCATTTGCTCCTACACGCCAATGGATAGAAGCGCACTTCAGCAACGTTGTGACGTTGCTGCCTGGATAGGCGTTGGCATCGGATTATTCGTGATCCTGCGGTTGAACCTGTTGCCTGCGCTGCTGGCCGGATTGCTCGTCTACGAGATCGTCCATGTGCTGGCACCGCGACTCGGGTTCCTTCGCATCAGCCGTGAACGGGGCAAGGTCGCCGCACTCGGCATGCTCGCCTCGCTCATCATCGTGGTGCTCGTGGCGGGGGGTGTCGGTATCGGCGTGTTCTTTCGCAGCGACGCGGGCAGCCTGACCGCGCTTCTCAACAAGCTCGCCGAGATTCTCGATGGCGCGAGAACCGCTCTCCCGGGCTGGATTGTCGAGTGGCTTCCAGAAGGTGCCGAAGCGCTCAAATCGATGGCGGTGCAATGGCTGAAGGATCACGCACGCGAGTTGCAGTCTGCAGGCAAAGAAGCCGGGTTGGGGGCAGTGCACGTTCTGATCGGAATGGTGATCGGGGCGATGGTCGCGCTGCATGACGCTCGATCTGCCGCCGAGCTCGGGCCTTTGTCGCGCGCGCTACAGGAGCGTGTGGTTCGCCTTGGTGAAGCGTTTCGTCGAATCGTCTTCGCGCAGGTGCGAATCTCCGGATTGAACACCGTTCTCACCGCAATTTTCCTTCTCGCGGTTTTGCCGATGTTCGGCCTGCATCTGCCACTGTTGAAAACGATGATCGTCATCACCTTCTTTGCCGGGCTTCTTCCGGTGGTCGGCAATCTCATCTCGAATTTCGTCATCGTGGTTGTGGCCCTATCGGTGTCGCTTACGGCGGCCGGGGCGTGCCTGGCGTTTCTCATCGTCATCCACAAGCTCGAATACTTCGTGAATGCAAGGATCGTCGGTTCGCAGATCCACGCGAAGGCGTGGGAATTGTTGGTGGCCATGTTGATCATGGAGGCCATGTTCGGCGTCGCGGGTATCGTCGCGGCGCCAATCTTCTACGCGTATTTGAAGGATGAGCTCAAGACCCGCGGCGTTATCTAGAAGGAGCCCCAATGACAATGCGTCTTCCATCGATTGAAGAGCTCGACCTAGCGGCGCTGATTGTTCGCGCCGTCGTGCCGCCGTCGCCGCAGTATGCGTGGCCGCTCTTGGGCGAACGTACCGGGGCGAATCTTTGGATCAAACATGAGAATCACACACCGACCGGGGCGTTCAAGATTCGGGGCGGGCTCACCTACTTCTCGAAGTTGCGCGAGATCGACCCGACTTGCGTGGGCGTCATCACCGCGACGCGCGGCAATCATGGTCAATCGGTCGGGCTCGCGGCGCGTCGCTACGGTTTGCCAGCGACCATCATTGTTCCCCATGGCAATAGCCGGGAAAAGAACGCTGCAATGCGCGCGCTTGGTGTCACGCTCATCGAGCACGGCGCCGACTTTCAGGAAGCACGCGAACTGGCGTCGATGCTTGCCATCGAGCGTTCGTTGCATGCCGTTCCCGGCTTTCATCGCAATCTCTTATTGGGCGTGGCGACCTACAGCGTGGAATTCTTGCGCGCCGTGCCGAACCTGGAAATCGTCTACATGCCGATCGGACTGGGCTCTGGAATATGCGGAATGATCGCGGCACGCGCCGCCCTGCATCATCGCGTTGAAATCGTCGGCGTTGTCGCGGATGAAGCACCAGCGTACGCGCTCTCATTCGCTGCGAAATCCCCTCTAGAACATCCGGTGTCGACTGTGATCGCCGACGGCCTGGCGTGTCGTGCAACCGATCCGGATGCGCTCGAATTGATCATCGGCCACGTTAGCCGGATCGTACGCGTCACCGATGCGGAGATTGCGAACGCCATGCGCATCCTCTATACGGATACGCACAATCTGGCCGAGGGTGCCGGTGCGGCCGGGCTCGCGGCGATCATGAAGGAGCGCGACTGTCTCGCGGGAAGAACGGTCGGCACGGTGATGACCGGCGGCAATGTGGACCTCGGCCTTTTTGCCAGCGCAGTAGCAGCGTAACGGCGCGGCATGGCGCATTCGGCGCCGTATGTTGTAATAGCGGACGTGATTGTCGATGATCCTCCGCTTCGCTTCGAAGCATGGCCAATCGCCCAAAGATCTCGTAGGAAATTTCGTAGGAACAAGGGAGCGCGCCACCTTGTTGATCCCGCCCCGAAGCGGCGTTTGATCTCTGATCACCATAACAAGATAGAACTCGCAATTCTCTCGATGCCATGAATTTTCAGCAGTTGCGTGCCCTGCGTGAAGCGGTCCGGCACAACTTCAATCTGACGATCGCGGCGGAGGCGCTGTTCACCTCGCAGCCCGGTGTATCGAAGCAGATCAAAGAGCTCGAGGACGAGCTTGGCATCATCATCTTCGAACGGCACGGTAAGCGGCTGGTAGGGCTGACCGAGCCCGGGAAAGCCGTGCTCACCATTGCAAACCGCGTCCTCGCGGATGCCGAGAATCTGCGCAATGTCGGGCGCGAGTTCGCGGCGGCCGATGTCGGCACCTTGACCCTTGCCACCACCCACACCCAGGCGCGCTATGCCCTG
>JANMUI010000601.1:0-7628 GCA_031391405.1 Betaproteobacteria bacterium | reverse complement strand
TCCGGTCGCGACCAGGACCTGGCTGGGCAGCATACTGACAGCATTGCGCGTGATTGTGACGTTGTCGTTCTGACTCGCGAAGGGGCCGACATCTATCCCCGAAAGCGTAGCGTTCCTGACTACGTTGTCATCCGCTGGTGTCGCGTCCAATTCGAGGCCGCGCGCAGATGAACCTGCTGCTCCTGGGAGGAACAGGAGCATTGTGGCGTCAGCGCCGGGAAGTTTGGTGATAGTTGCGATGCCGCCTGCTTCCAGGGTTGCCCCGGGGCCAAGGAGACTGACATTAGGCGTGTTCAGGACGATGGTGTATCCGTCTGGTTTAGCGCGCGCCCCCTGCTCCATGCCGATGTTGCCCGATGCGCCCGATCGATTCTCCACTACGACGCTGCCTCCGAGCACCTTGGCAAGTGGCTCTGCAATGATTCGGGATGTGATATCCACGCTGCCACCGGGCGGGAATGGAGCAACGATCGTGATCGGCTGCGTCGGGTAACTTTGCGCGTGCGCCGCCACGACTACGATCGCGCTCGCCAATCCGAAGACAGTACTTGAAAGACTGGTTGCTCGCATGAGTGAGTGCTTTCGTGAGTGCTTTCCTGTCATGCGGAGATTCTACGCCCTGCTCGATTGATCGATTAGCTGCTGCCGTGCGATACACTTTGGCCGATCATGCTGCCCCTTGATCCCCACGCGGGCGGCGGCGTCACTGCGTATCACCTATGAATTCAGAACCTGTCTCCATTCGCGTCACGCCGCACGGCAGCCTCGAAGTCCTCTCTCAGCAGGAAGTTGCCAAGCTCCTCGATGCGGGGGCGAGTGGCTTGTATCCGCTCTTTCGGCGCTGTGCGCTCGCGGTCCTGAGCAGTGGCGCGCAGACCGACGACGCGAAACAGCTCTTCGAGGCCTACGCCGATTTCGATGTGCAGATCGTGCGCCGGCCGTGGGGTCTGCAGCTCGATATTCGCAACGCGCCGTCCAGCGCATTCGTCGATGGCGAGATGATTCAAGGCGTGAAGGAGCATCTGTTCGCGGTGTTGCGCGACATCGTCTATGTCGGCACAGAGATCGCGAGCGAACGATTCCAGCCGAGCGACCCCGCCAATATCACCAATGCGGTGTTCCACATCTTGCGCAACGCGCACATCCTGAAGGCCCGTGCGCGGCCCGATCTCATCGTGTGCTGGGGCGGACATTCGATCAGTCGCGTCGAGTACGACTACACCAAGTTGGTCGGCTATCAGCTCGGCCTGCGTGGATTGAATGTGTGTACCGGTTGCGGTCCCGGCGCGATGAAGGGCCCGATGAAGGGCGCGACGATCGGGCATTCGAAGCAGCGTCACACCGGCGGGCGCTACATCGGCCTCACCGAGCCCGGCATCATCGCAGCCGAGCCGCCGAATCCGATCGCCAACCAACTCGTCGTCATGCCCGATATGGAAAAACGTCTCGAGGCGTTCGTGCGGGTGGGGCACGGCATCGTCGTATTCCCCGGCGGTGCGGGGACGGCGGAGGAAATTCTATATCTGCTAGGTGTGCTGTTGCATCCGGACAACGCCGATATCCAGTTGCCCGTCATTTTCACCGGCCCCCCAGAAAGCGCCGAATATTTCAACCAGATTCACGAGCTGATCGGCGCCACACTCGGCGAGGCCGCGCAGTCACGCTATACGATCCTCATCGACCAGCCGGAAGTCGTCGCGCGGGCACTGCACAGCGGCATGCAGCGCGTGCGAAGCCAGCGGCGCGAAGGCGGCGATGCCTGGAATTTCAATTGGCTGCTGCATATCGAATCCGAGTTTCAGGTGCCATTCGAAGCGACCCATGAATCGATGGCGGCGCTCGCACTCAGCATGGACCTGCCGCGGCATCTTCTGGCCGCGCAACTTCGCCGGGCGTTTTCCGGCATCGTTACCGGCAATGTCAAGGAGCAGGGTGTGCGTCGCATCGAAGAGCATGGCCCCTTCGAATTGCATGGCGACAAGGCGATCATGGAGCGCCTGGACATGCTGCTGCGTTCATTTGTCGCACAGCGGCGGATGCGAATCGCCGGGGACTACGTGCCGTGTTATCGGATGGTGACTTGATCGCGATCGTCGCGGATCAGAACCTCGGAACGGGTCTTCTTCTTCGGCATCGACTTGCATTCACCGATCCACATGCTGATCTCCGATTGATACGGTCCGGCCATCGCGAAATGACGGTGGCGGATTCGCACGGTCGATGCACGGCTCGGGGGATGGCATCCGCATCGGGATATCGCTGGGACTACTTCACGGACCCACCCCGGTTTGGGCTTTGCTCCAATTGACCGCAGACCGAGCGGCGAGAATACTTCCGCCCCGACCGCTAACGGATCCGCTTCACGGCCGCCGTGTTGCGTAGTATCCCGCCGCTGTTGTTTTCGATAACTGAATTCTCGACCCTCCAATGTCCCATACCATCCGCAACCGTGTCCGTGGAATTTCTCTGCGGAGCACGCCCGTCCAGGTGACGCTCTTCGCGATCGCGTACATCGCATCTGCGCGCCTCGGCTATTACCTGTCGTTCCACCCGAGTGATTTCGCGACGATCTGGCCGCCAAGCGGACTTTTTCTCGCCGTCTTGCTTTCGGTACCGAAGCGACAGTGGGGATGGTTCATCGGCGCGGCCTCCGTTGCAAACATCCTGTTCAATGTTGCTGCTAATCAAACGCCGGTCGCCGCATCGATAGCATTCACGCTCGGCAATGCGTTGGAGGCGAGCGCCGGCGCCTGGCTGATCCTGAGCTTCTGCGGTGATCGCATCACATTGCGCACGGCGCGACAGGTGGTCGGCTTCGCACTGCTCGGTGCGGTCGTGGCAACGTCGTTGAGCGCGGTTGTCGGCGCGGCCACGGTGGCGCTTGCGTTCGGCGCACCGTTCGGCAAGTCGCTGCTCTTGTGGTGGATCAGCGATGGCATCGGGGTGATCGTGGTCGGCCCGCTCGTGCTGGTGTTGCTGTCGAACGATGCTCGACTCCGGGGCGAGGTGCAGTCCCCCAAATCGATCGAAGCGCTCCTGCTGCTTGGCTCGGCGGCGCTGGTGTCGATGGCCGTGGCACACGTGGATCCCGCGCTGTTCGGGGCAAAGTACGTGGCGTTCCCGTGGCTCGTGTGGGCCGCGATTCGGTTCGGCATCCGCGGCGCCGTGATCGCATTCGCGACGATCGCGATCGTGTCGGTGTGGACGGCGACGCAATTTACGCCGGGCGATTCGCACGGTCTGAGTTTGATGGCGCGGACATTGAATCTGCAGGGGTTCCTCGCGGTTGCAGGGGTGACGACGATGCTCTTGGCCTCGATCGTCGAGGAGCGACATGTCGAGCAACACCAGCGGTTGCTCGATGCAAATCTGTTGCGAGCGATATTCGACGGCGCCTCCGATGCGATCTTCATGAAGGACATGCAGGGCCGCTACGAGATCGTGAACCACGTCGCCGCGCACAACATCGGCATGACCCCGGCCGCGATCGTCGGCAAGCGTGACGATGCCCTGTTCCCGCCCGCCGAGGCAGAGCGAATCATGGCGATGGATCGCGAGATCGTCGCGAGCGGCCAGCGGGTCGCGCATGAACATGTGATCACGACCGGACGTTCCGTGCGCACATTCCACACGACGAAGTCCCCGCTGCACGTGAACGGCGTAACCGTCGGCGTAATCGGTATCGCGCGCGACGTCACGGAACGCAAGCTGGCCGAAAGCGCGCTGCGCGAGCAGGCGCGGGTGCTCACGCAGGCCAACATCGATCTCGAGCAGTTCGCCTACATCGCCTCGCACGACCTGAAGGCGCCCCTCCGTGGCATCGGCCATCTCGTCGAGTGGATCGCGGAGGACCTTGGCGACGCCGCACCTGCGAACGTGGCGCGCAACCTCGATCGATTGCGTGGGCGCGTGCTGCGCATAGAGTCGCGGATGGAGAGCCTGCTCGCCTATTCGCGCGTGGGGCGCGCCGCGACCGAGGCGCAGGTCGTGGATACCGCGCAAATGGTCGCCGAGATTGCCGACGATCTCGCGACGCGTCCCGGGTTCGTCATCGAGAGCGCCGGACTGCTCCCGATCCTTCGCACCGGACGAACGCCGCTCGACACGGTGCTCCGCAACCTCATCTCGAACGCAATCCGGCATCACGATCGTGACGACGGCCGCGTGGTCGTGAGCGCCGCAAGCCACGGGGCGTTCGTCACCTTCACGGTTGCCGACGACGGTCCCGGCATTCCGCTTGTGCATCGCGAGCGCGTCTTCCAGATGTTCCAGACGCTCGCCCCGAAATCGGACGGCAAGGGATCCGGGATGGGCCTTGCCCTCGTGCGGCGGCTGGTCTATCAGGCGGGCGGCGAGATCCGGATTGTCCAAGGCACCGTGGAACGCGGGGCGACCATCGAATTCACCTGGCCCGTGGAATGGCTCGAGGAAGGAAACACCTTTACACCAACCGATCGATCATCAAGCGCAACCCGATCAACAAGTTCAACCGATGGCCGTGCAGTGCTTGGGCGACACCATGACGATGCCCTCGCAGCCGATCCGCATCCTGCTGGTTGAGAACGACGATGTGGATGCGGAGGCCTTCGAGCGCGGGATGCGCAAGCATCGGATCAGCAGTCCGCTGTTCAACGCTCCGGACGGCGCCAAAGCCCTCCGGCTGCTACGCGCTGAGAGCGCCGCGCCGAGCTCTGCTGGCCAGTTGATCGTGCTACTCGATCTCAATCTTCCGCGCATGAGCGGCCTCGAGTTTCTGGCGTTCCTGCGCGCCGATCCCGCGCTCAAAGACACGATCGTGTTCGCACTGACCTCGTCGGCTGCGGCTCAAGATCGCGTCGATATGTACCGCGTCGGCGTCACCGGCTATTTCGTCAAATCGAACATGGGGCCGTGCTACGACCATATTGCCGATCTGCTCGAAGACGCCAAGGCGGCCGATATCCCGGAGCTTGGAGAATGGTCGCTGCGACACGCGCATTGAATCTGCTCCTCGTCGACGATGACGAAGTCGACCGCGAAGCCACGCAGCGCCGCCTGCGGCGGTCTGGTCTGAACCACGTGACCCAAGAGGCCGCGAGTGGCGCGGAGGCGCTTCACCGCGTCGAGATGCATCGCTACGATACGCTGGCACGCATTGGTAGTGACGAATTCGCCGCGGTACTCACGAGCGCGGAATCGATCGATGGCGCCATCCGCAGCTCGGGCTACTGCCACCGATGGAGTTCATTCCCGCTGCCGAGCGTTCCGCCGCCATCCGACCGATCAGTTATGCAATCCTTGACAAGGCACTCGACCAGGCCGTGCGCTGGGCCGCAGCAGGGACGCCGACCCCCGTCGCCGTCAACCTGTCGGTGCGCATGCTCGACGACCCCGATCTGCCATCCCGCGTATTCGCGGCACTCGCCGCGCGGATGCTCGCGCCCGAGACCCTCACGCTTGAAGTGACCGAGACGGCTACGATCACCAGGCCCGAGCATGCCGTGAAGGTGCTCGGGGCGATCGCACGAGAAGGCGTGCGGATCTCGATCGACGACTTCGGGGTAGGCTATACCTCGTTTCGTTTTCTCAAGGAATTTCCGATCACCGAAATCAAGATCGATCGGCTCTTCATCGGCGATCTCGCGGACAACGCCCGCAACATTTCGATCGTTCGCGCGATCCTCGAGCTTGGCCGGGGGTTCGGCGTCGACGTGGTCGCCGAAGGGATCGAGAGCATGGCGGTGCGTGACCAGCTGGTACGGCTCGGCTGCCGGTATGGGCAGGGGTTCCACATCGCCGCGCCGCTCACGCCGGTCGATCTGGAGCGTTGGCGGCGCGAGAAGGCGATGCGTCAGTCCGGAATGGCACTTACTTAAGCGAATTAGGGGATTTACCGTTCGCCCTGAGCCTGTCGAAGGGTGAATGCCGGAGTGTCCGTGAGCGGACGTTCGCCCGCCTTCGACAAGCCTGCGTTACCCTACGACAGGCTCAGGGCGAACGGAGCCTTGAGCATCGCACGTTAAGTAAGTGCCATTCGGGTCAGTCCGCCTTAGCGCTGTGACGTAGAAGAGAACGCGCAGAGGCGGACCGACGCACGCTAGGTGTCGATGCCTCGCCTGGCCCAGCGTCGATCGGCGTTTGCACAGTCGGCGACTCCTCGATGATGGGCAAGTCGAAGTAGAACGTAGCGCCGGCACCTGGCTTCGAATCGAAGCCGATCGTGCCGCCCCTCTCCTCGACGATCGCCTTGGCGATGCTCAGGCCAAGACCCATGCCGCCCTGGACGCGCGCGTCGGACGAATTCGCACGCGCGAACTTCTGGAATATGCGTTCGCCGAATGCCACCGGAACGCCCGGGCCATGGTCGATCACGGAGATCCGTACCCGGTCTTCTCGACGGCTGGCGGCCAGATGCACCACACCTCCCGCCGACGTGTGCTTTACCGCGTTCGACATTAAATTGGTCATGACCTGCAGCGCACGCTGGTAGTCGGCCCGGATGCGAACATCCGGAAGAGGTGAATCGATATGAAAACGGACCTGGGACGCCATGGCGTATCCCTCGTTCAGCTCGACCGCCCGCTCGAGGAGTACCGGCACGTCCAGCGGGACAAAGCGGTACGGCATGGTCCGCGCCTCCAGCCTGGCGCTGTCGAGATTGTCATCGATCAGGGCGGCAAGCCGCCCGGCGTTCTGCAACGCTATGCGAAGGAAGCGCTCGCGCTGCACGTCAGTCAGTTCTTTTTCCTCAACGACAATATCGAGGGCTCCCATCAGCGCGGTGAGGGGGGTGCGCAACTCATGGTTGACCACCACTATTACATCGTTCTTCATGCGTTCCAACGCCTTGCGCGCATCGATGTCCGCATTGGTTCCGGTCAGCCGGGTCGCCCGCCCCGCCCGGTCGCGTTCCGCGACTTTGCCTTTGCTCAGGATCCACTTCCACTGGCCTTCCCTCGTTCGGACCCGATGCTCGATGTAGTACTCGGCCCGCTGCCCGCGGACGACTTCGGCGGCGAGCTTTTGCACAGCCGCGAGATCCTGCGGGTGAACCAGTGCAATGAGCGCGACCGGGCGCATTGCACTCTCTTGTGCTGGCCCGCCGAGCATGATCGACCACTGTGAACTGAGATAGATGGAGTCTTTCGCGAGGTCCCAGTCGAACAGGGCCAATCCCGAGCCCTCGATTGCGAGATCGAGGCGCCGCGCACTCTCCCGGAGCTCGGCCGTCATGATGCGCGCCGCGGCGAGCGCGCGGCGGCGCTGACCTGAGATCGACCAGATAATCGCGAAAAGCAGCAAGTCGATGCCGAACCCTGCTGCCGCCACGAATTCCGGCAAGTTGGACTGCGCGCGTTGCTGCGCATACTTGTTGGCGATTTGCCATGCTGCGACCGTGAGGACGAGCGATGCGGCGAGCACCAGCCATGCGGTGACTGAATGATGGAAAATGTCTACGCGCGAGCGGTACTCGAGCCTTCGCGCGCTACTGGCCTCGTCATGGTCACCGGCATGCGAAATTGACTCGGTGGACGGGTGTGCTGGTTGTCGTTCAGTCATTCGTATGGACTCGTTGTAGAGCGGGCATACATCAGGTTGGCGTTAGGATCGATCCGCCTCGGACGCGCTGCCTTGCAGCGCGCGACGCC
>JANMUI010000564.1:0-2204 GCA_031391405.1 Betaproteobacteria bacterium | reverse complement strand
CCGCGCCCCGACGCTGTCGCGATTCGATGTCGCGACCGAACAGCCCGACCCAGCCCTGCTGGTGCAGCGCGAGCATGAGCTTGCCTTGACCGGCGGCGTCGAGCGTAGCGAGTTCGAAGCGATGTTCGGGCTCAACCATGCACGCCTGCGCGCTGGCGGCGACCTATTGCTCAAGGGTGAGGGCGAGCTCGGCTCGGCATTGTTCGAGGCCAGTGCGGGCACGCGCGGCATCGCGGCGATTCTGGCGACCCTGGACGATGACGCGAAGAAGATCTTCAATCCACACGGCCGCGCGCAGAACGCGACGATCAACGAGGCGCGGCGGCAACTCGACGAGCAGCGCACCGCGTGGCGGCAGGCGCAGACCAAACCGGCCGAGTGGCAGGCTCTGCATCGCGCACACGAACAGGCCAAGGCCGCATTGGATGCGATCGACCGCTCGATCGAGGAGCTGCGCCGGCGCGAGAATGAACTGACCGAATTGCGCACGGTCGAGCCGTTGCTGCAGCAGCATGACCGTGCATCGGCGGCGTTGCAGGCGCTGGCCGAGGTGCCCGATCTTCCCGAGAGCGCGCGCTAGGAGCGGCTGGCGGCAGAGCAGGCGCAGCGCCGCGCGCAACAGGATTTGAAGGACGCCGATACTGAACTTGATCGCTGCACACAGGCGCTCGCCGGCCTGGTGATCGAGGCGCCGTTGCTTGGGCACGCGGAGGCGATCGACCGGTTGGTCGCCGGTGTGGAGGCCGCTTCGCGCAGCCGGATAGAAGTGCGGCAACAGCAGGCGATCGTCGATCGGATCAGCGCAGACCTGACGGAGATCGCCGCGCGGATCGCACCCGGGCGGGAAATTTGTGAGGTCTTGAACGCAGCGCCCTCGGCAGCCGATCGCGTGGCCTTGATCAATCACCTGCAGGCGATCAGCCTGCTCAACGAGCGGCTGGCGGTGAATCGCCAGCGCGCCCTCGAATTGGACGAGGCATTGAACATCGAGGCGGAGGCGGGTCCCACATCGCCCGCCCCTGCCGTTCGGCAAGCCATAGCCGACGCCCTGCGGCGCGCGCAGGCGCTGGGCGATGTTGGGCGGCGGTGCCGTGAGCTCGACCGCCAGATCACTGAAATCGAAGGCCGGCTGGTGCAGTCGCTGTCGGATATGGGCGCCGGATCCGAGCAGGCATTGCGCAGATCCCAACCGTTGCTGGAAGCGCAGATTGCGCAGACCCGAGGGGAGTTGACTGAGGTTGGCGACGCGATACGTGATGCGCGCGACGAAGACCGCAGGCTCGAACCCCAACTGGAAGAACAGCGGGTACGCCAACGCCAGCTTGCGGCGGAAGGCGAAGTCGTCACATCCGAGACGTTACGTCTTGCCCGGGGGCGCCGTGATGACGGCTGGTTACGCGTGCGCAAGGTCTATGTGGATCGCACCGGTGATGCGGCCGCGCTGGGTCGAGGGTTCGATGCAGATCGGCCACTGCCGGACGCATTCGAGTCCGCACAGGAAGAGGCCGACCGGCAGGCGGATCTGTTGCGCGCGGATGCAAAGCGGGCGGCCACATCGGAGGAATGCTCGACACGCATCGCACAGATGGAAGCGCGCCGGCGCGAGATTGCTGGCGTGCTCGTGGCGCTTGGGGCCGAGCGGGAACGGGTACTCGCCGCGTGGATGGAGCGTCTTCGGCGGGCGGAATTGCCGACGCTGGATGCGGACGCGCTGCGCGAATGGCAAGGTCGGCGCGAAGTGGTGCTGGAGCTTGCCGAGCGCCAGGCGGGTTTGCGGTCGGATCGCGATGGTGTGCTGGCGGAAGCGTCGAGCGCCGGTTCGGCGCTCGTCGATACGCTACATGCCGCCTTGGAGACTGTCGCCGCGGCGGCGGCGAGCGGCGCAGTCGACGCGCTGCCTTCGTTGATCGCTCAGGCCCTGCAATGGGAGAAGAAGGCCGCGGAGAACGAAGCCCAGAGCAGCGCGCGGGCACGATCGTTACGTACGCAACAAGCTGAACAAAAAAGAGTTGGCGTTTCGATCTTGCAAACGCAGACGGCGTTGAAAGTCCATGACGAAGCACTTGATACCTGGCATGCACGGCTGTTCCTGCCATCTGGTAGTGCCTCGGAAACCGTAAAGGCTCGACTGGAAGAGCTCGATGCCCTGGCACGGCAGTCTTCGGCCCTGAACGATGCACGACAGTCCCAGGGCCACCACAATG
>JANMUI010000546.1:0-10304 GCA_031391405.1 Betaproteobacteria bacterium | reverse complement strand
AAGCGATCCGTCCGCGGGCGGGGTAACGGTCCGATCGATGCGTTCGTGCGCGCAGTCGGTGATTCGACCCGCGATCTGGTACGTGTATTGGACTATTCCGAACACTCGGTCGGGGCCGGCGCCAATGCAACGGCAATCGCGTATATCGAAATGCGGGTGGGTGATGGACCGATGCTCTATGGCGTTGGGATGGATGCGAACATAGTGACTGCATCGCTGAAGGCGATCGTTTCGGGCCTCAATCGGGAATCGCGCCGTCTGAAGGCACAGACATCGGCAGCGGTGACCTCTTAGACGACCTTCGCGTCGCGGAGCCTTGTGATCTCGTCCTTATCAAGGCCAAGGAGGTCGCGCAGAATTTCATCGGTGTGCTGTCCAAGAAGAGGCGGTGGGCGGTCGTAGGTGACCGGCGTCTCGGAGAATCGCATCGGGCTTGCGACCGATGGTACCGTTCCGCTGAGCGGATGCGGAATGTCGACCCGCATGCCACGCGCCTGCACATGCGGGTCTTCGAACACTTCCTGCATGTTGTTGATCGCGCCGCAGGGCACATTCGCCGCTTCAAGATCGCGGATCCATTGCCTGCTCGGGCGCTCGCGAATCAACCCCTTGACGATCGGAATCAGCGCATCGCGATGTTTCAAGCGGTCAGGATTGGTCTTGAATCGCGCATCGGTGGCCAATTCGGGCCGGCCCGCGGCGGTGCAAAAGCTCGCGAACTGACTGTCATTGCCCACCGCGAGAATGATGAAGCCGTCTGCCGAAGCAAACACCTCATAGGGCGTGATGTTCACATGTGCATTGCCCCAGCGCTTCGGTGTGTTGCCGGAGACCCAGAAGTTGAGGATCTGGTTGGCGTTGAATGCGACGATCGAATCGAACAGCGCCATGTCTACGTATTGGCCCATTCCCGAAATCTGCCTGAAGGTAAGCGCCGCGGTAACCGCAAGCGATGCGTACATGCCGGTGACGACATCGGTGACCGCGATGCCGACTTTCTGCGGCCCACCCCCCGGCAACTCGTCGCGCTCGCCGGTGATGCTCATGAGCCCGCCCATGCCCTGGAACACGAAGTCGTAGCCGGGGCGATTTGCATACGGACCCGACTGTCCGAATCCGGTGACCGAGCAATAGATCAGTCCCGGATTGACGGTTCTAAGATCGTCGTAGGCGAGGCCGTACCGTTTCAGGTCCCCGACCTTGTAGTTCTCCAGTAGCACATCGGAATGCGCGACCAGCTTTCGGATCAGTGCTTGTCCTTCAGGCTTTGAAATATCGACCGTCATCGACTTCTTGCCGCGATTGACCGATAGAAAGTAAGCCGATTCGCGTGTGTCGTTGCCGCTTTCGTCCTTCAGCCAGGGCGGGCCCCATGAGCGCGTGTCATCGCCCGTCCCGGGACGTTCGATCTTGATCACTTCGGCACCGAGATCGGCAAGATTCTGCGCGGCCCAGGGGCCGGCGAGAACGCGGGTGAGATCCAATACGCGGATATGCGAAAGCGGGCGAGTCATGGGATCACTATTCAGCCTTGACGCCGGTGAGGGCGATGAGGATTGTCTCGGAGATGGAGGGGTTGGTCATCGGTCAGGGCCTTCGCAGGTGGATAGTCAAGTCGAAATCCAATCGGCCGCCATTCTCCCACTTCAACGTGCCCTCGCGAAACCGGAACATCAATGACCGATGGGGGACCCTAGGGTCGTTGGTATAATCGAACGCTTCGCGATTTCACGCGAAGATCCTCGACTCACATACCGGCCAATCCATGAAAGTCCTCATCCCGATCAAGCGCGTCGTCGACTACAACGTCAAAGTGCGCGTCAAGGCCGACGGCACGGGCGTTGAAACGGCCAACGTCAAGATGTCCATGAACCCGTTCGACGAAATCGCAGTGGAAGAAGCCGTCCGCCTCAAGGAGGCCGGTGTCGCCACCGAGATCATCGCGGTCTCATGCGGGATTACTGCTTGTCAGGAGACCCTGCGTACTGCGCTTGCGATCGGCGTTGACCGCGCCATTCTCGTCGAAACCGACATTGAGCTGCAGCCGCTCGCGGTCGCCAAGTTGCTGAAGGCCGTCGTCGCGAAAGAGAATCCTACGATCGTCATCCTTGGCAAACAGGCGATTGACGACGACTGCAATCAGACCGGTCAGATGCTGGCCGCATTGCTCGGCTGGTCACAGGCGACCTTTGCCTCGAAGGTGAAGGTGAATGGCGACAAGGCCGATGTGACGCGCGAGGTTGACGGTGGGCTTGAAACGATCAGCGTAAAGCTGCCCGTCGTCGTGACCACCGACCTGCGGTTGAACGAGCCCCGGTATGTGACCCTGCCAAACATCATGAAGGCCAAGAGGAAGCAGCTCGATATCTACAAACCCGATGCACTGGGTGTCGATGTGACGCCGCGACTCAAGACACTCAGAGTCGACGAACCGCCCAAGCGCAAGGCTGGTGTGAAAGTCCCCGATGTCAAAGCACTCGTCGCCAAGCTCCGCAATGAAGCGAAGGTGATTCAATGAGTACGCTCGTGATTGCAGAGCACGACAATAAGGTCCTTAAGGGGGCGACGCTCAATGCCATCGCGGCCGCGCAGAAAATCGGCGCGCCGGTCACGGTGCTGGTCGCTGGCAGCGACTGCAAAGGCGCGGCGGCCGCGGCCGGGGAGGTCGACGGCGTCGCGACCGTGCTGGTGGCGAATGCGCCACAGTATCGTGATCAGCTTGCGGAGAATCTTGGCAATCTCGTCGTGTCGATCGCCGGAGGCTACAGTCACATTCTCGCGCCCGCGACGAGCTTCGGGAAGAACGTGACGCCACGCATCGCGGCCCTGCTCGATGTCGCGCAGATCTCCGACATCATCGAGGTGAAAAGCCCCGACACGTTCGTCCGGCCGATCTATGCCGGCAACGCACTGGCGACGGTGCAATCGAAAGATCGTATCAAGGTGATCACGGTGCGAACGACCGGCTTCGATGCCGTCGCCGCTACCGGTGGCAGCGCCACGATTGAGAACGCGACAGTCCAACCCGACAGCGGGTTGTCGAGCCTGGTTGGGCGCGAGCTGACGAAATCCGAGCGTCCGGAGCTCACGGCCGCGCGGATCATCGTCTCGGGTGGCCGGGCCATCGGGTCGGCCGAGAATTTCAAAGTGCTCGAACCGCTTGCCGACAAGCTCGGCGCAGCGCTCGGCGCCTCGCGCGCGGCGGTCGATGCGGGCTATGCGCCAAACGACTGGCAGGTTGGCCAGACCGGGAAAATCGTCGCGCCGGATCTCTATATCGCCTGTGGCATCTCGGGTGCGATCCAACATCTGGCCGGGATGAAAGATAGTCGCGTCATCGTTGCGATCAACAAGGACGAAGAGGCACCGATCTTCCAGGTGGCCGACTATGGCATTGTCGGGGATCTGTTCCAGATCGTTCCCGAGTTGGTCAAGGAGCTCGGGTAGAAAAACCAAGGTACGAAGATTTTTTTCGGAGGTTGCAATGAGCGAATATCGAGCGCCGATTCGCGACATGATGTTCGTGCTGACCGAACTGGCCGGCCTCGATGAGGTCGCGGCCTTGCCGCCGTTTGGCGAGGTCACCTTGGACCTAGTCGAACAGATTCTCGAAGAGAACGGCAAATTCTCTGCTGAAGTGCTCTCGCCGCTCAATCAAACCGGCGATCGACAAGGATCCAAGTGGCAGGCCGATGGCGTGCGCACGCCTGATGGATTCGGCGCCGCCTATAAGCAATTCGTCGACGGCTGCTGGAATGCGCTGCAATTTCCCACCGCGTTCGGCGGACAGGGACTTCCGAAAGTCGTCGCCACGCCGGTGATGGAGATGTGGAAGTCCGCCAATCTGTCGTTTTCGCTCTGTCCGCTGCTTACCGGTGGCGCGATCGAAGCGCTGCTCCTGCGCGGATCGGATGCGCAAAAGGCGCTCTACCTGCCGAAGATGATTCAAGGCGCCTGGACCGGCACCATGAATCTCACCGAATCCCAGGCCGGCTCGGATCTTGGCTTGCTGAAGAGCCGCGCGATTCCGGAGGCGGATCATTACCGCATCTTCGGCCAAAAGATCTTCATCACCTTTGGTGAGCACGACATGGCCGAGAACATCGTTCATCTCGTGCTCGCGCGCGTGCAGGACGCGCCGGAAGGCGTGCGCGGAATATCGCTGTTCATCGTGCCGAAGTTTCTGGTGAATGCCGATGGATCGCTCGGTGCGCGCAACGACGTGCGCTGTGTGTCGATCGAGCACAAGCTTGGCATTCACGCGAGCCCCACGGCCGTCATGCAGTATGGTGAGAAAGACGGCGCGATCGGCTATCTGATCGGCCAGGAGAACCGCGGCCTGGAGTACATGTTCATCATGATGAATGCCGCGCGCTTCGCAGTCGGCATGGAAGGCGTGGCGATTTGCGAGCGGGCCTATCAACGCGCGGTCCACTATGCCCGGGATCGCATCCAGAGCAAGGAGCTTGGCGGCTCCGGAAGCCAATCGGTTGCCATCATCAAACACCCGGACGTGCGTCGCATGCTGATGTCGATGCGGGCCCAGACCGAAGCGACGCGCGCGTTGGCGTATGTGGTTGCCGCCGCGGTGGACAAGGCACATGCCCATCCCGACGAGAACGAGCGCAAACGCCAGCAGGCATTTGTCGATCTCATGATCCCGATCGTGAAGGGGTGGTCGACCGAGGTCGGAATCGAAGTGGCCTCGACCGGCGTGCAGGTCCACGGTGGGATGGGATTCATCGAAGAAACCGGCGCTGCGCAGCATCTTCGTGACGCCCGCATCACCACGATCTATGAAGGTACCACCGGCATACAGGCCAATGATCTCATCGGACGCAAGCTCTCGCGCGATGGCGGCCAGACCGCCAAGGCGGTGATCGGCATGATGAAGGCGCTCGATCATCCGTTGGCAAAGCACGCTGACATTGAGATGGCCGCGATACGAGCTCGGCTCGCCGCAGCGGCACGTGCAGCCGAAGAATGCGTCGATTGGATCGTACAAGGCGCGGGACAAGACGTTCGCAACGCTTACGCAGGTGCCGTGCCGTTTCTCAAGCTGATGGGTATTACCGCCGCCGGCTGGCAGATGGCGCGTGCCGCATTGGTTGCGCGCACGAAACTCGCCGGCGGCGCGAACGACGGCGCGTATTATCAAGCGAAGATCACGACCGCGCGATTCTTTGCCGATCACTTCCTGTCGCAGGTGCCGGGCCTTCGCGACGAGGTAGTGCAAGGCGGGGCGAGTGTGATGGCGCTGGCGGAGGATCAGTTCTAGAGCGATCTACGCGCGTGCGTTGATCAGGGCGCCGAGCAGCGGACCAGCCGTTCGAACGCTCGTCGCGCGCGTTCGTTTGCGCGCCGATCATCGAGCAGTCTGCGTTCGTGATGCGCAGCCAGCACGATCCCGTATAACTCGAATGTGAATTGCCACGGATCGACGTCGGACCGCAGCTCATGGGTATCGATCGCCATCCGTACGGCTTTTGCAATCGCACCGCGCAGCTCTCGCTGCCCATCGGCCAGCGCGCTACGCATCGCGCCCGGGCGGTCGTCGTATTCCATGGCCGCGGCCACGAGCAGGCAACCGCCGGGCGATTGATCGCAACCATCCATATAGGCGAGCCAGTTTTCCATGAGCGCCTGCAATCGCGGCAAACCGGCCGGTTGTGCCATCGCCGGATGAAACACGCGTTCGCGAAACAGTTGCTCGGCACGCCCAAGGGTGCCACGTTGCAACTCCTCCTTCGAACCGAAATGGGCGAACAGGCCGCTTTTCGACATACCGGTGCGCAATGCGAGCGCGCCGATCGACAATCCCTCGAGTCCGACTTGACTGGCGAGCGCCACCGCATCATTCAGGATGGAATCACGCGTCCGCTCGCCCTTGCGAAGGGGGAACGGGGGTAAACGCAGATCCCGCAGGCTTAGGGGTTCATCCATGGCGAGGGGACCGTTACGAGCGGAGCACCTGTCCGGCCTTAGCGTCCGTTAGACTGCCGTTGGCGTACACCGTCTGGCCGTTGACGATTGTATGCAGCACGCCGCGAGAAGGCATCACCATGCGCTTCGCGCCGCCCGGCAGGTCGTAGCGCCGCTCCCCACGATTGGCCGAACCGATCGTCTTGGGATCGAAGATTGTGATGTCGGCCGCCAATCCGGTCTTGAGACGCCCACGATCCTTGATGCCGAAGAAGTCGGCCGGGTCGCTCGTGAGCCGGCGTACGCCTTGCTCCAATGTCAAGACCTCTTGTTCGCGTACCCAGGTGCCGAGCAGAAACGTCGGATAGCCGGAGTCGCACAGCATGTCGACATGCGCGCCGCCATCGCCCAATCCGATCAGGATGTCCGGATTGGCGAGGATTTCCTTCATTCGCTCGGGTCGATTGTTGAAGGTAGCGAGGGTGAACTCGATGTCGAGATCGTCATCGACCGTGAGGTCGAGGAATGTGTCGACCGGATCCTTGCCAAGGGCCTTGGCAATGTCAGCCACCGTGCGCCCTTCGTACGCTTTCAGCGCCGGCGATCGCACTTCATGAACGGTCACGCGCGACCAGTTGCCGAATGTCAGGGGTTGCTTCAAGTCCTCGCGAAAATGATCGCGAAAGGCACGATCACGGTACACGGCTTCCTGCGCAGATTTCGACTTGTCCGCGAATACGCGATTCCATGACGGAAACGCCGCAAACGAGAAGGGATTGCGCATGTTGACTTCGCGGGTGAGCGGCAAGGGCGACGTTTGCGGGCGCGCGCCACGCTTGATCAAGGGTGCGGCCTTCTTCAGCGTAGTGCGCACCGCTTCCGGAATATCGTCGCGATCAAACATCGCAATGAACGTGACCGGCCGATTGCTTTCGGCGAGAAGTAGATCGAGCAGGTCGTACTGTTCGTCTTCGAGAACCGCGATCTGGCGTGTCACCGCAACTTCGATCGCGCCTTTGTTCTTCTCGCGCAGCACATTCGAGTAGGCGCGGTATTCGGCAGCATTCGCTTGACGGCAGCCGAGCGGCTTGCCGCCATACCCGATATGTTGATTGAGTACCGTACTCGAGAAACCGAATGCACCGGCATCCATCGCTTCGCCAAGAAGCGACTTGATTCGAGCGGTTTCATCGGTATTCGCCGGGCGCTCCATCGACTCCGCACCCATTACGTAATGGCGAAACGGCGTGAGTGGGGCCAGAAAGGCCAGGTTGAGCGCGGGCTTGCGCGCCGCGGCGGCGTCCAGAAACTGCGGAAACGTTTCCCAATCCCAGGTAATGCCCTGCTCGAGAACCTCGAATGGGATGGCCTCGACATTGACGAGATCACGCATCGCGATTTCACGGTCCGACGGGCGGCATGGAGCGATCCCAACGCCGCAATTGCCCATCACCACACTCGTGACGCCATGCCAAGGTGAGGGCGTTACCGCGCCGTCCCAACAGATCTGCGCGTCGTAGTGGGTATGGGGATCGATGAATCCGGGCGAGACCACGCAATCGGAGGCATCGATAACGTTCTTCGCACTGTCGGTGACCTTGCCGATAGCGACGATCCTGCCGCCGGATACGGCAACGTCTGCATGGCGCGCGGGCGCACCGGTGCCGTCGACGACCGAGCCGTTCTTGATCAAAAGATCGTATGCCATCGGTTTCTCCCTGGAATGCAGTATGAATGGTGGCGAGGATAACCCCGTTGCGGCAAGCCGTGGCCCTGCTTGCGATCGATCGGGCCCCGAGCGCTACATGTTCGGATAGTTCGGGCCGCCACCGCCCTCCGGTACAACCCAATGGATATTCTGGGTAGGGTCTTTGATGTCGCAGGTCTTGCAATGTACGCAATTCTGCGCGTTGATTTGCAGGCGCGGATTCGAGCCGTCGTCGTGGCGCACGATCTCATAGACGCCAGCCGGGCAATAGCGCTGCTCCGGTGCATCGTAAAGTGCGAGATTCGTAGTGATCGGCACCTGCGCATTCCGCAGGGTGAGGTGCCCCGGCTGGTTCTCTTCATGATTGGTGTTGGAGATGAACACCGATGAAAGTCGATCGAACGAAATCTTGCCGTCCGGTTTCGGATAATCGATGCGCCGCGCCTTTGCTGCGGTCTGCAACGTTTCATGGTCTGCATGCTTGTGATGCAAGGTCCAAGGGAATTTCCCGCCCAGCAGCCACTGCTCAATGCCCACCATCGCTGAACCTGCATAGAGTCCCTTCGACATCCATTGCTTGAAGTTGCGCGCCATCCACAGTTCTTCATGGAGCCAGGACATGCGGAATCCGTCGGGATAGCGCGTCAGCTCATCGTGCGCCCGGCCGGACTGGAGCGCATCGAAGCAGGCTTCCGCGGCGAGCATGCCGGTTTTCATTGCCGCATGGCTGCCTTTGATCCGCGAGGCGTTGAGAAAACCCGCGTCATCGCCCACCAGGCATCCGCCCGGGAAAATGAGCTTCGGAAGTGAAAGGAGTCCGCCCGCGGTAATGGCCCGGGCACCATAGGCGATCCGCTTTCCGCCTTCAAAAAAGAGCCGAATGTGCGGATGGGTCTTGTAGCGCTGCAATTCTTCGAACGGGTTCAGGAACGGATTTGTGTATCCCAGTCCGACGACAAACCCGACCGCGACCTGATTATTCTCGAGGTGATAAAGAAACGACCCGCCGTAGGTGCTCGAATCGAGCGGCCAGCCGGCGGTATGCACGACCAACCCGGCTTTATGGTGCGCCGGATCGATCTCCCAGAGCTCTTTGAGACCGATGCCGTACACCTGCGGATCGACGCCGTCTCGCAGCCGGAACTTCTCCATGAGCCCCTTGCCCAGATGCCCCCGACATCCTTCGGCGAAAAAAGTGTACTTGCCGCGCAGCTCCATCCCGGGTTGATGACTGCTGGTCGGAGCGCCGTCCTTGCCGATGCCCATGTCACCGGTCGCCACGCCGGCAACCGCGCCGGCCGCATTGAAGAGGACTTCCGCGCCGGCAAAACCCGGATAGATTTCGACCCCCAGTGCGTCGGCCTTGCCGCCGAGCCAGCGACAGACATTGCCCAGGCTCACGACATAGTTGCCGTGATTCTTGAAGCACGCCGGGAGGAGCCCATCGGGTATCTGGTACGAATTCTTTTCACCAAGGAAGAGGAACCGATCCTCTGCGACCGGGGTGTTGAGAGGCGCTCCTTGCTCGCGCCAATCGGGAAACAGCTCGTTCATCGCGCGTGGGTCCATCACCGCACCCGAGAGGATATGTGCGCCGATTTCGGAACCTTTCTCGATGAGGCAGACGGAGACTTCAACCGACTTGGCCGCAGCGAGCTGTTTCAATCGTATCGCGGCTGCAAGCCCCGCCGGGCCGCCGCCGACGATCAAGACGTCGTACTCCATGGATTCGCGTTTCGGTGCTTCGCTCATCGGGCTTTCTCTGGTGCGGCGTAGTGTGGGGACCCGGCTTTCGCGATTGACGGTCGCATGCCGGTGTTCGTTTGGTCGGGGCGATTATAATTCGTCGTCCGCTCCTGCTTGCGGCGTCCGCCGCAAAGACGCGATGGCGCATACTGACCGACTCGTTTCCAGCGATGACCCGACATCACGTCCACACGGAAATCATGCCCATTCGCTGGGGCGATATGGATGCCCAGCGTCACGTGAACAACACGGTCTATTTCCGGTTCATGGAACAGGCGCGGATCAGTTTCTTTGATCGCTATGAAGTGGGTGGCGGTGGTGGGAATCTGCCGCCAGATAGCGCACCCGTCGTGATTACCGCGAGTTGCACATACCTTCGCGCCCTCGAATATCCAGGCAATGTGGAAATAAAAATGTATCTATCCGACCCTGGACGAACGAGCGTAATGACATCCTATGAAATGCGACCGAGCTACGATCCGGATCTGGTGTATGCGGAAGGGGAGGTCAAGATGGTGTGGATTGGAACAGGATTGAAGAAATCGATTCCACTGCCTTCACTCATTCGCACGCTTGCGGAACGGGGAGCGCCCGCATGAGCGTTGCCAAACCACTTGCGAGCGCCGCGAAGCCGCTCTGGACGCCCAGCCAGCAGCGGATTGCGAATGCCAACGTAACGCGCTTCGCGCGCCGGGCGATTCGCGACTGGAAGCTTGGTTTCAACAACTATCCCGGGTTCCAGCGATGGGCGGTCGATTCGCCCGAGCAATTTTGGCGATCGGTGTGGGAATTCTGCGACGTGCAAGGCGTTCCGGGCGAGCGGACGTTGATCGATGCCGACAAGATGCGCGGCGCAAAATGGTTTCCGGATGCGCGACTCAACTACGCGGAGAACCTGCTGCGCCGGCGCGACACAGGCAATGCCCTC
>JANMUI010000542.1:0-2781 GCA_031391405.1 Betaproteobacteria bacterium | reverse complement strand
ATCCATCGAGCCAGAGTACCGCGATCCCGTGCCGCGTCGCGACTACCCGTGGATTGGATACGTCCGCGCCTGCCGCGACGCGTTCTGGCGCTGACCAGCTATGGCCGGCGTCGGTCGAGCGGGATCTCTGAATGGTGGAACTGCGCATCCCGGCTTCATCCCACACTGCGTGAACATGACCGTCCGATGAAACCGTGAGATCGGCATTGCGCGCATCGTCGAACCCGAGTTTGCGCGGACGGGCCCACGTGTTGCCCGCATCGGCTGAACCGATGTAGAAAAGTCCGAACTGTTCATCCTTGCCGCTCCACGCCAGCGTGTGGATTGCACTGCCCTGGATCGCGATCGCACCGCCGACGTGCGGGCACGCGCGGACCTGCCAGTTGAACTGTCCGATCGAGCCGTAGTTGCGCCAGGTATCGCCCGACCGCGACATCATCAGCATCATGTCGCGCGGTTCCTCGCCGCGATAGAACACCGCGACCCCGCCATCGGCCATCGGCGCGAGGCTGTTCCAGCAGCAATCACAGGTGCGCGGCGCGAGCATGCGATCGGCGGACCAGGTCGCGCCACGATCGGTCGAGCGCGCATAGCGAAGCGATTGGCGCCCGTCGCGACTGTCGAGCCACGCCATGTGAAGCGTCTTGCCGTCGGTCGCGAATTCGGCGAAGGTCTGCCCGCCCTGCTCGGGTGCGGTGGGTGCGGTGCCCGGTTTCCAGGTCGTTCCGCCGTCATCCGACCATGCCGCGGCCAGCACGCCACCGCGACTCGCGCCCGGGCGCTGTCGCGTCCACACCGCAATCAGCCGATCACCGATTGCCGCGATCTGCGGATTCTCGCCGGGGTGACGCGCACTCAGTCGATCGCCTGCGTTATTCATGCGCGCCGGTTTGGTCCAGGTTGCGCCGCCGTCCGCCGAACGCACATGCCATAGCGCGATGTCCGGCGTGCCCTTCTTGCCGGTTCCGATCAATACGTGTATCGAATCCCGCTCGACGAATACGTCGTAATGGGCAACACCGGCGGCGGATTGCTGCGCCTGGATCGGGAGTGCGATGGCGAGGCAGAAGAACAGCACACGAGCTACGAAACCGGTGATCGTCATCAGCGAGGAAATCCTTGGCAATCGGCGTGGAATGAGAGGGGGATTCTATCGTCGCGCCGCGCTGTTGTTGCGGGTTTCGGCAGTCCGCGCCCAGCCAATGCACAATACGTCGTTGCTCCGCTTATCCCTGGTATGGCCAACACCGCATTGATCCGACCCATCCACTCGCTCATCGAGCCCGATCGCGTGCATCGCGACGTGTATCTGAGCGATGAGATCTTCGCGCTGGAACAGGAGCGACTGTTCGGTCGGGCGTGGGTGTATGTCGCGCATGCCTCACAGGTGCCCCGCGCGGGCGACTATGTGACCCTGGAGCTTGCCGGCCAGCCGGTGATCCTGGTGCGGGATGCCGACGATTCCCTCCGCGTTTTCTTCAATCGTTGCGCCCACAAGGGCTCGATGATCGCGACCGAGCGTGCGGGCAATGCCGGGCGCGCATTTCGGTGTCCGTATCACTCCTGGACGTATCGATTGGATGGGTCCCTGCTCGCGGTGCCTGACCCACGCGGGTATGAGGGTACACAAATGCGCGCCTGCGAGGCGGGGCGCGGCTTGACACCCCTCGCGAGCGCGCAGTATCGCGGCTTCGTGTTTGCGCGTCTGGCGCCAGCCGGCCCGTCGTTCGAATCGCACTGTGGCGCGATGTTTCATGCCATTGACGCACTGGTGGATCGATCGCCCGCCGGCGAAGTCGAGGTGGCCGGGCCGCCTTTGCGCAATGTCATCGCCTGCAATTGGAAGGTGTATCTGGAGAACGTCAACGACGCCCTGCATGCGAACGTCACCCACGAATCCGCGTCGCTTGCGGCGGAGCGCGTGTGGTCGAACGCACCACCCGGATCAACGAAGCCGATGGCCATCGAGATCCTCATGCCGTTCGGCTCGGACAACGACTTTCTCGCAAAGATGGGTGGCCAGGTGTTCGAGCACGGCCATAGCATCTTCGGGATGAATCTGTCGATCCACAGCGCGTACTCAAGCCTGCCTGACTATGAGGCGGTGATGGAAAAAGCCTACGGCACCGAGCGCGCGCGCAAGATCCTGTCATGGGTGCCGCAGAACTCGATCGTGTATCCGAGCGTCGCGTTCAAGAGCGCGCCGCAGACGATTCGCGTCATCCGGCCGCTTGCCGCTGCGCGCACGTTGGTCGAGATCTGGGCATTCCGGCCGAAGGACGCACCGGATGCGTTTCTGGAGCGAACGCTCCTCTACAACCGGTTGGTGTTCTCGCCGATGTCGATCGTGGCGCATGACGACATTCATGTGTTCGAGACCATCCATCGCGGCCTCAGAACGTCGGGGAATCCCTGGGTCAGCCTGCATCGAGAACAGATGCCGGACGAATTCGCTGCTCCCATGATGATGGTAAGCGGCACCAACGAGATTCTTATCCGCAACCAGTTCCATGCCTGGCGGCAGTACATGGAAGCGGACGGTGTGGTCGCTGCACATCCATGACGATCGATCCGACGCCAAGTCACGACACCCTTGCGCGGTTTGTCTACGCCGAGGCGGCGCTCGTCGATGCGGGACGCTACGACGAGTGGCTCGCGCTCTTTGCCGACGATGCAATCTATTGGCTACCGCTCATGCCCGGCCAAACCGATCATCGTCGCGAGCAGTCGATTGCCTGCGAAGACAAGCTGTTGCTCAGGGTGCGCGTCGAGCGATTGAAG
>JANMUI010000507.1:0-14659 GCA_031391405.1 Betaproteobacteria bacterium | reverse complement strand
CCCGGTCGGGCAACAGTTCCCTCGTCGAGTTGCTGAAGAGACATCGGAAAAACAGCAGCTAGTATTTAGTCGAACAAGGGGGCTCGCCTCCTCGTAACGCCCTGAAAAGTATGATTACGCTGATTGCGTGAGATCGCCTAGTCAGCGATTCCTAGGAATGATCTGCGCGGCAGGCCGTGCAGATTTGATTGAGGGTATGCTCGCCCCGGATCTCTTTCAGGCACGCCCGATGTTGGTCGGAATTCCCTCCGCGCGTTATCTCACCGTTGCGACCCCGGCATTGCCGTTCGCGAAGATGCGGTTGCCGGCGACAAGGTAATGGCGCGCGGTCGTCTCGATTTTCCAGACCGTCCGGTCAGCAAAGACCTTCGCCCGCTCCTCGAGGTCGCGCGCTTCGTCTTGCCCTACCGAGGGCGCATCGCCCTGGCCGGCGTTGCCTTGTTGATTGCGGCCGGTTGCGTGCTCGTGATGGGACAAGCGCTCCGGCAGGTGGTCGATCAAGGCTTCGCAACCAGCGATCCGGGTGCGCTCGACCGGTCACTCCTCGCAATGTTGGTGGTCGTGGCGATTCTCGCGGGGGCGACGTACGCGCGCTTCTACTCCGTGTCGTGGCTGGGTGAGCGTGTGACCGCGGACATCAGGCGCCGCGTGTTCGCGCATATCCTCACCTTGGAGCCGACATTCTTCGAGACGACCCGTACCGGCGAGGTCATCTCGCGGCTCACCAACGACACATCGTTGCTCGAGCAGGTGATCGGCACCTCGTTTTCGCTCGCGCTTCGCAATGCGGTGATCATGGTTGGCAGCATCGCGATGATGGTCGCGACAAGCCCGAAGCTCACCGCGCTCGTGCTGATCGGTGTTCCGATCGTGATGACGCCGATCCTGGTATTCGGTCGGCGTGTGCGACGGTTGTCGCGCGAGACGCAGGACCGGGTTGCTGACGTTTCTGCGTACGTCGATGAGACATTGCACGAGATTCGAACGGTGCAGGCCTATGCCCACGAACCGCATGATCGCGCACGATTCGACGATCGCGTGGAACAGTCGTTCGCCACAGCACTCAGGCGCATTCGCAACCGCGCGTGGCTGGTGGCGCTGGTGATGTTCCTTGTGTTCGGATCGATCGGCGTGATTCTTTGGATCGGCGGACATGACGTTCTGGCGGGTCGTGTCACGGCGGGTGATCTCTCTGCATTCGTGTTCTACGCGGTGCTGGTCGCAAGTGCCGTCGGCGCGATTTCGGAAGTCATTGGCGATCTGCAACGTGCCGCCGGCGCGACGGAGCGTCTCATGGAATTGCTCGTTCGCGAGCCCGGCGTGCGAGGTCCCCGGGAACCGACGCCGATGGCGAGCTCGGGACGCGGTCAGGTCGCTCTCGAGAAGGTCACGTTCCACTACCCCTCGCGGCCGGAGACGCCGACATTGGCCGATTTTTCGCTGTCGGTGGGGGCAGGTGAGCGGGTTGCGCTGGTTGGACCGTCGGGCGCCGGCAAGAGCACGGTGTTCCAGCTGTTGCTGCGGTTCTACGATCCGACGCACGGCCGTGTGCTCGTGGATGGCATCGATGCACGCATGGCCGACCCGCGTGCGCTTCGGGAACGATTCGCGCTCGTGCCGCAGGAGCCGGTAATTTTCGCGGCGACGGTCGCCGAGAATGTGCGTTACGCGCGCCCGAGTGCCACGGAAGAGGAGGTTCGGGCCGCGTGTCGTTCGGCCTATATGCTCGAACTGGTTGAACGATTGCCGCAAGGATTTGACACCTATCTGGGCGAGCGCGGTGTTCGTCTATCGGGCGGTGAGCGGCAGCGACTCGCGATTGCGCGCGCGCTGCTTGCCGATCGCGCAATCCTTCTGCTCGATGAGGCGACGTCTTCGCTCGACGCCGAGAGTGAAGCCTACGTTCAGAAAGCGCTTGATCGCCTGATGCAGGATCGGACCACCATTGTTATCGCGCATCGGCTGGCCACGGTGAAGGACGCCGATCGAATCGTCGTGGTCGATGCAGGTCGCATCGTCGCGATCGGCTCGCATGACCAACTGGTCGAATCAGGTGGCTTGTATGCGCGGTTCGCAGCACTTCAACTGCTCGCCTAGGCGTGCGCGGCCGATCGTCAGACTTATGATGGACGACCCAGACCCGTCGAAGGCTCGCCTATTGCGCCGGCGTGACTAACCGTCAATCGCCGCGATCCCTTTCTGCAGCGCGATCCGTGCGGCGTTCGCGGCCTTGCGCTCCGCTTCCGGCTCGGTCACGACGCGATTGCGGCCGTTGGCTTTCGCCACTTGCAGTGAGATGTCGGCACCGGTGAGCAGCGCGTCCAGCGCGCGGGCGACATCGACCGCCATTCCGGCAATCCCGGCGCTCACTGTCACGCTCAAGCCATCGGTGCGCAATGCGGCGATTTTCGCGCGGACGCGCTCGCACTTGAGGAGCGCGGAGGATAGATCGCAAAACGGCAGGATGACCGCGAACCGATCGCCATCGTACCGCGCAACGATATCTTCCCTGCGGCACGAGGACATGATGACATTGCCGACCGCGGCGATCACGCGGTCACCAAAGTTGCGCCCCTTCGTTTCGTTGACCCGTTCAAGGGCGTCGATATCAAACAGAACGACTGCGATCGGATAGCCGTGACGCTCGGCGGCGCTGATCGCCATTGGTCCCAGATGGTCGAAAAATGCGCGCGAATGGACGCCGGTCAGCGTGTCTTCGAGTTGCTGGGTTGGTGCGCGCTCGTTGGGGACCGCGGCGATCGCGGCGCGCAATTGTTCGGTACGCCGCTTTCCGGCGACCAATGTCAGGGCGCGGGCCACCAACTCCTCGGCAACATATGGCGGATTGAAGAAGTCGTTGGCACCCGCGCGCATGCATTCGAGGCGTTGCGCCATGTCATCGAGATTGGCGACTACGAGCACCGGCACAATGTCGTTGCCGATCGATTTCCCGCGAACCTGACGGATGAATGCCAAACAGGTCATCGGGGCGGCCAGCGACATCTCGTTGATGATCAGATCGAAGCCGCCACGTTCGATCTCAGCGAGGGCGGCGGCAGGATCGGTAAGGTCGACAACTGCCAGACCGGCATTCCGGAGGATATCTGCATACGGCATCGCCGCATGGGTTGCGCTCGCCAGAACCAGCACCCGTGCATCGGCGGCGGCCGACCAGCGGGCCGCGCACTCGGCGAAATGGCGACGCAATGTCGGCAAGTCGGCTCGCCTGACGAGCTCGGTTACGCCCATCGGAATCACTTTCGCTGCGAGGTCCGCAGGGTCGTCCGAGGTGATGAGCAGGATGGGAACGGAGGAATGGCGGGGCGACGTGCGGCAGGCGCGAGCGAGTTCGACGCCCTCACCATCGGGAAGGTATGTCGCGGCGACGAACAGATCGAATTCTTCCTGCTCGGCTCGCACCAGCGCGGAGTCCAGCTGATCGACGAACACACATTCGGCGCCTACCTGTGCGCCGAGCTCTCGCAGAACGTTCTGGTAGGCGCGGGCCGATTCGACGACGAGGATGCGAGGCTTCTTCATGGCATGGGAGGGCGGATGATGGGATCGGCCGCGGACCCATCAGGAATCCAGGCTTTCGCGGCGGAGGACCGCCTCTTTTAGATCATTGCCGCGGCGACAGCAAAGCCTAGCGGCCAGCGGATGTGGACTTCTGCGCGCGTTCGAGTGAATCCGAAGCATCCCGTTGATCGTACCTAGGCGGGTTCGGCCCGAACTAAATGCCGCGAGCTCATCGACCGACTGACATGGTTTCCACGCAAGCCGCCCTCGCTGCCGATCCATCGATGCCCGGGAAGGACTCCGGTCGCGCTGCACGGTTACGGATGTTCGCGCTGCTGGCCGAGGGTGAGCGGATCGCCTTCGACATCGCGACGCGCGAAGCGCTGCTCGCTACGGATCCGACGCTCCAGCGGCTCTTTCAACGCCAGGCCTCGCAGGAGGCGCGACATGTGGCGATATTCGACTGGGTCGCCCGCTACTTCGGCCGAGAAAGTGATGCGTCCTCGATCCGCGAGGCGGCAGGTTTCAGTATTCAGACTTCCGCGCTCGCGCGCTCGCTGGCGCATGCTTCATCATCTGGGGACCTGCCCTTGATGGTGATCGGCCTGCAAGGGGTGATCGAAGGCATTGGAGTGGCGCTGCTCGAATCGATGCGTCCCGAACTGCATGCTGATGGGGCGCTGTTCGAGCCCATCCGCCGTATGGTGCTGGCCCAGGAGCGATCGCATCAGCACATTGGCGAACGTGCGCTTGCGGCGGCCCTGTCCGATGGACGGATCACGTACGGCGCCGCAGTGTCTGCGTTATCGGAAGCGTTGGCGTGCGGTCATGCGTTGCTTGGGCACCATGAAGATATTTTCGAGCGGGTCGGGCGCCCGATCCCTGCGATGTGCGCCGAGGTAACCTTGCATGCCGAAGCGTTTCTGCTCACGTCCCGAAGGATCCAATCCGGGCGCCTGACTTGATTTCCGTCGTCATCCCCGCACTTGACGAGGCCCGCGCCCTTCCTGCGACGTTGCACGCCCTTGCATCGCAGGGAGTGCCGTTCGAGGTGATCGTGGTGGATGGTGGCTCCACCGATGGCACCATTCTGGTCGCCAAATGTTGCGTCGAAGAGTATCAGTGTGTTGATCGACTACGTGTGATTGCCGCGCCGAGGGGACGCGCGACACAGATGAATGCGGGCGCTTCAGTCGCCACCGGCGAGTGGCTGTTGTTTCTGCATGCCGATACGCTGCTGCCGGCGGGCGCGCTCGACGCCATCACCGCGCTTGACCGGACCTGTGAATTCGGCGGATTTCATCATTCGTTCGATCGCCATGACTGGCGCCTGCGTCTCGTTTCCGCTCTCCACAATTTCCGCTGTACGCGAACCGGGGTCTTCTACGGCGATCAGGCGATGTTCGTTCGCCGCGCGACATTTCTCAAGCTCGGTGGATTCCCGGCCGTCCGGTACCTCGAAGACGTCATGTTGTCGGAGCAACTCCTTCGTCGCGCGCAGTCGAGTTTCCTGCAATTGTCGGTCGTCACCGACGCGAGAAAATTCGTCAGCGCCGGTATCTGGCGCAGCCTGTTTCGATGTCTTGCCATCATCGCGGCGTATCGATGGGGCCGTCGCGATGCGCATCTCAAGCCGGCGAGGCGATTCTTCGAAGACGTCCGCTAGAGGTCAATCCGGTCGACCGCGCGGATTCCTTTATCCTCTCGTGCGGCGCTTGTTTCCCCTGCCGCCACCGTTTTCGAAGAGCGCTCCATGTGGTCGTACCCAACGTTCATTTGTCTTCTTCGCAGACTTGCGCGCTTTCTGGCGCTCGTCGCGGTCGTCGCCGCGCCTCAAGCGCATGCGCAGCTGAATGCAGAGTTGCGTGTCGGTTCGAAGCGGTTCACCGAGTCGTACGTTCTGGGCGAATTGATCGTCGAGGCGGCGCGCCGGGCGGGTTCGAAATCCATCCATCGGCCTGGCCTTGGAAATACCGCCATCGTCTATGCGGCGCTCAAGTCGGGGTCGATCGATATCTATGTCGAATACACCGGAACGATCGCTCGCGAAATACTGAAAGTCGATGCAACGGCCTTGCTTGCCGATTTGAATGAGCGCCTGCGCGCCGACGGCCTGGCGGTTACCGCGCCGCTCGGATTCAACAACACCTATGCGCTTGGCATGCGTGAGGATCTGGCGAGCGAGCGCAATGTGCGTGCGATCAGCGATCTGGCCCGTCACAACGATCTTCGATTCGGCCTTTCCCAGGAGTTCATCGCGCGCGCGGATGGCTGGCCCGGTCTGCGATCGGCGTACCAGCTTCCCCATGGAACGCCGCCCGGTCTCGATCATGGACTTGCGTATGAGGCGCTGGCCGGCAAGCGCGTCGATGTGATCGATCTCTACTCCACCGATGCGAAAATTGCGCGTTATGGAATCAGGGTGCTCGACGATGATCGTCGTTACTTCCCGCGGTATGACGCCGTATTGTTTTATCGGATCGATCTGCCGAAGCGCTTTCCGCAGGCATGGGCGGGCATCTTGAACCTTGGCGGCTCGATCGATGAAGCTCGTATGATCGCCCTCAATGCCGCGGTGGAGATCGATGGACGAACCTTCGCCGAAGCCGCGCGCACGTACTTCGACCCGCCCGCGGCCGGCGAGAAACGTGCGGAATCGCGCCCGGCGTCGCGTCCGACCTCGCGTCCGACCTTATGGCAGGCCACGTTCGCCGAAGATCTTCCCCGCCTGCTGTATGAACATCTTTCGTTGTCGCTCGCCTCGCTCGCCCTTGCGGTAGTGATCGGCATTCCGTTGGGTGTGCTCGCGGTTCGAGGCGAGATTCTTGGGCAGGCGATTCTCGGCATCGCAGGGCTCATCCAGACCATTCCATCATTGGCACTGCTTGCACTTTTGATCGCGGCCATGGGGTCGATCGGCTTTTGGCCCGCGCTCGTCGCACTGTCGCTTTACGCGCTGCTTCCAATCGTACGGAATACCCATGCGGGACTTCAAGCGACGAGCATAGGACTGCGTCAGGCTGCACTCGCGCTTGGGCTCGCATCGGCCGATCGTCTACGTCATATCGAGCTTCCGCTGGCATGGCCGACGATCCTCGCCGGCATCAAAATCTCCGCCGTGATCAATGTCGGCATGGCCACGATCGCCGCCTTTGTCGGCGCGGGCGGCCTTGGAGAGCGAATCGTGCAAGGCCTCGCGGTCAACGACACGACGCTCCTCGTTGCAGGGGCGATCCCGGCGGCGGTGCTGGCAATCGCCGTGCAATGGGCATTCGAGGTGCTCGAGCGGCGGACAGCGCTTTGGCGCCGCACCGGCAGTTCGTCTTGAATTCCGACCCGCATCTCGCCAAGCCGATTGCGGCCTTGCAAGGTATCATCCGATTCGGGCATCGGGATGTGCCGGACCGTGATCAATCGGCGTAGTCGCCAATCCCGGCAACCTAATACCGACAGGAAAGGCTCCCACAATGATCATCGGCGTACCCGCCGAATCCCGTGCGGGCGAGCGGCGCGTGGCCGCGACACCCGAAACCGTCAAGAAGCTATCCGCCAAGCATTCCGTGCTCGTCCAATCCGGCGCAGGCGTCGGTGCCAGCGTTCCGGATTCTGAATACGAAGCGGCCGGCGCGAAGATCGTTGCGACCGCCGGCGAAGTCTTTCGGCAAGCTGATGTTCTTCTGAAAGTGCGCGGGCCTGACGCCGAAGAGGCGGCCGAGGCGAAGTGGGGATCCGTCCTCGTCGGACTGATCAATCCCTATGACGCCGCGATGATGGACCTCTATGCCAAGCGTGGATTCACCGCATTCTCGATGGAATGGCTGCCTCGCATCACGCGCGCGCAATCGATGGACGTGCTGTCATCGCAGGCGAATATCGCGGGCTATAAGGCGGTGATGCTGGCCGCTGATCAATATCAGCGATTCATGCCGATGCTGATGACCGCTGCGGGGACCGTGAAGGCGGCGCGTGTGCTCGTTCTCGGCGCCGGCGTCGCCGGACTGCAGGCGATTGCAACCGCAAAGCGGCTCGGCGCGATGATCGAAGCATCCGATGTCCGACCGGAAGTCAAAGAGCAGATCGAGTCGCTTGGTGCAAAGTTTGTCGACGTGCCGTTCGAGACCGACGAGGAGCGCGAAATCGCCCGGGGTCTTGGCGGCTACGCGCGATCGATGCCCGCATCGTGGATGAAGCGGCAAGGCGCGGCGGTCGCCGAACGCATCAAGCAGGCGGACATCGTCATATCGACCGCGCTGATCCCGGGTCGGAAGGCGCCCGTCCTCATTACCGAAGACATGGTGAAGTCGATGAAGCCGGGTTCGGTGATTGTCGACATGGCGGTCGAGCAAGGCGGCAATTGCCCGTTGAGCGAGCTCGACCGGGTCGTGATCAAGCACGGTGTCACGCTCATCGGGCACAGCAACCTGCCAACGATGCTTGCCGCGGACGCGAGTGCGCTCTATGCGCGCAACCTGCTTAATTTCACCGCGCTCGTTCTCGATCCGCAATCCGGTGAGATGAAGATCGACCGCGCGGACGAGATCATTGCCGGCAGCCTCGTATGCGTCGATGGCGCGGTCGTGAAGAAAACATGAGAAGCCCCGAGCCGTTGCAAATCCATTCTCGTACCATCGGAAAGCCGACATGACCGGTATCGTCGATCCCACCATCTTCAATCTCATCGTGTTCGTGCTGGCCATCTTCGTCGGCTATCACGTGATCTGGAATGTCACCCCCGCACTGCACACACCACTGATGTCGGTGACGAATGCGATCTCGAGCGTCATCATCGTGGGCGCTATTGTTGCGGCCGGGTCCTCGGCGATCGACTTCGGTTCGATGGCCGGCGTGCTTGCGGTGGCACTGGCTTCGATCAATGTTGCAGGCGGCTTTCTCGTCACATACCGCATGCTCGAGATGTTCAGGAAAAAAGCGCCACGAGGCGCGGGAAAAGGGCAATGACAGCTAATCAAGTCGCGCTCTGGTATCTCGTTGCCTCCGTTTGTTTCATCCTCGCCCTGAAAGGGTTGTCGCACCCGGAATCGGCGCGACGCGGCAACTACTTCGGCATGGCCGGCATGGCGGTGGCGGTCCTCACCACGATTGCTATCGTGGCGAAAGGTCGCCTCGATCTGATTCTCATTGCGATGGTCATCGGCGGCATGATCGGCGCACTGGTTGCCAAACGGGTCGAAATGACCCAGATGCCCGAGCTGGTGGCCGCGATGCATTCGCTGGTCGGCATGGCGGCTGTGTTGATCGCGTTCGCGGCGGTCAACAACCCGACCGCGTTCGGGGTACCGGATCCGCTGCCCTCCGGAAACAAGCTTGAGCTCTTTATCGGCACGTTCGTTGGGGCAATCACATTCTCCGGATCGGTGATCGCATTCGGCAAGCTCGCGGGTCTTGGCAAGAGATTCCGCCTCTTTTCCAGCGCACCAATCGTATTCAAGGCCCAGCATGCGCTGAACCTTCTTCTCGCGGTGGTGATGGCCGGTTTTGGCGCGGCGTTCTTTCTCGCCGACGGCAACGCATGGACCCCCTTTATCGTCATGACCGCCATCGCTTTCGTGCTTGGCGTGCTCATCATCATCCCCATCGGCGGCGCCGATATGCCGGTGGTGATATCGATGCTCAATTCCTACTCCGGGTGGGCTGCGGCCGGCATCGGTTTTTCACTCAACAATACGTTGCTCATCATCGCGGGGTCGCTGGTGGGCTCATCCGGTGCGATTCTTTCGTACATCATGTGCAGGGCGATGAATCGCTCGTTCTTCAGCGTCATTCTCGGTGGGTTCGGTGCGGCGGAAGGCGCGACGGTTACCGGCAGCGAGCAGAAGCCCGTCCGCTCCGGGTCGGCGGAAGACGCCGCGTTCCTCATGTCGAATGCCGAATCCGTCGTGATCGTGCCCGGCTACGGACTTGCGGTGGCGCGCGCCCAGCACGCGGTTGCCGAGATCACCGAGAAGCTGATTGCGAAAGGGGTGAATGTCCGCTACGCGATTCACCCGGTCGCCGGCCGCATGCCGGGCCATATGAACGTGCTGCTCGCCGAGGCCGAAGTGCCGTACGACCAGGTCTTCGAGATGGACGACATCAACAGCGATCTCACCAACACCGACGTCGTGCTCGTGTTGGGTGCGAACGATGTCGTCAACCCGCTCGCCTACGAGAAAGGCAGCGTCATCTACGGCATGCCGATCCTCGATGTGCATAAGGCCCGTACCGTGCTCGTCAACAAACGCTCGATGGCGGTCGGCTATGCGGGGCTCGACAATCCGCTCTTCTACCTGGACAAGACCATGATGGTGTTCGGTGACGCGAAGAAGGTCGTCGAGGACATGGTGAAGGCGCTGGATTAGCGCGGCGGGAACTTGGGTCAAGCCGTCGTGGTCGCGCTAGGAATCTGCGCGGTCTGCCGCGCGGATTCCTAGGGCTTCGGAATACGGAGTCGGCTGATCATCAGCGAGCCCGAAAGTGCAAACACAATGACAAGCGGATGAAGCGTGAAACCTGCCAGCTTCACTTCTCCCAGCCACAAGTCCTGACGCACTGCACCGGACCATGCCGCGATCGCCATCAGCAAGACCAGAAGGATCGACGTCGGTATCGGCGTTCCTTCGAAGTATTTCACCTTACCGGTGCCCTCGGACATCGCCTCCGCGGTGACGTTGTACCGGGCCAGGCGCGAGACACCGCACGCGACGAAGAACACCAAGACGATGCGATCGTAGAGGCCCTGCATGCCGCAACCGTACGCAATAATCGCGGGCGCCACGCCGAAAGAGATGACGTCAGCCAGCGAGTCGAGCTCTCTACCCATCGTTGACGCCTTCTGGCGCCACCTCGCAATGCGGCCGTCAAGAATGTCGAACACCAATGCAGCGAAGACGAGAGCGCACGCAAAGAAGACGTGCCTCACGTCGTTTGTCTCGAGGTAACTCATTGTGGAGAACAGCGCCCCGGTGCCGCAGACCGCGTTCGCGAGCGTAAACCAGTCTGCAAGGTGAAACTCCCGGATCATCGAGAAGGGTTTGTGCGGCGTACTTGTCGTCATTGGATTCAGCTTTTCTGCGGGGATTGTGTGGGTCGGCGTGCTGAGGATACCGAATTCCGGGCACGGAATTGGCGACGACTACAATATGTGTGCGCCCGCGCCCGATCGCACTTTTGATATCCGGCGCCACACGCTACCTGAATCCGCTCCTGCTTCGGCGGCGCCTTCGCTGCCGGTTTCGAACTGGCATCCGGGAAATGGTAGCTCGCCACCACATGAAATCCGTCGATCACGTTCATGTGTGTGGCCTCGATCACCTCGACGGGCGGGACAATCTGCCCGGCCGCGATCACCTCGATCTTGATCTGGCCAGCCGTGAGCTTGTCCATCCGATCGGCGAACATTCTGAAGTTGTCTTGCAGCGTGAGATTCGCCCGTCAAGTCGACTGCATTTGCGGTGTCGACATGCCCGGCAGATGCGTGCGCAGCAGCGCAAGCAGATCGCGCGGCGCGACCGGCTTCCGCAGCACACCCGCCAGCCCGGCGACACGTGCCTGGGCATTGCTCAGGCCGTCGGCGTAGCCGGTGTACAAGATGATCGGCAGGGCTGGACGGGAGGTTTTCAATGCGCGCGCAAGATCGAGCCCCGTCATCTGCGGCATGGTCTGATCGGTGATGAGCAGGTCGAGCTCGCTTGTTTCATTCATCAGGAGTTGATGGGCTGCGATGCTGTCGCTGAGTGCCGTGACCCGCAGTCCCCAACCTTCGAGCAGGTCGCGCATGAATTCGAGCACCATCTCCTCGTCGTCCACCAGCAGCACATTCCCGCAAAGAACCGCCCGCGGACATGCATGCTCGGCGCTCCGCGGCTCGGCCGGCGCTGCATTCTCAGGATCATCGGCAAGCGGAGGAAGGAGCACCCGGAATGTCGCACCTTGGCTTGGCGCGCTGTCGACCAACACATGGCCGCCGTGCTCATGCGCGATGCCGTGCACCGTGGCGAGACCCATGCCCGTGCCCTTGCCCACTTCCTTGGTGGTGAAAAACGGCTCGAAGATGCGTTCCATCACTTCAGGCTTGATGCCGTGGCCGTTGTCACGCACCGAGAGCTCAACGAAGTCCCCGTCGATCGGCTTGCGACAACCATTGCAGACAACCCCCGACAAAGTGACCGAGCGCACGCCGATCGCGACGGTTCCCCGCGCACCGATCGCATCGCGTGCATTGATGCAAAGATTGAGCAGCACCTGCTCCACCTGGACCGGATCGATCATGACCGGCGGCACGTCCTCCTCGTGGCTGACCGAAAGCACCAGGGTCCTTGGTAGCGTTGAACGCAGCAGCTGCGTCGATTCCTGCACCAACGGCAGAAGCTTCAACTGCTGCGGTTCGCCGCGGCTGCCGCGGCTGAAGGTGAGCATTTGCTGGATAAGATCGCGTGCACGCTCACACGATCGCTGCATGCGCCCGAGATAAGTCCCGAGTTTTTGATCAGCGATCTCGTCCTGGCGTTCGGTCGCGAGCGCCACGTTACCCATGATGCTGGTGAGAATGTTGTTGAAGTCGTGTGCGATACCGCCGGTGAGCTGGCCGATCGCTTCCATCTTCTGCGCCTGCCGCAATTGCCCCTCCAATTGGGCGCGCTTGCGTTCGGCGTGCGTACGCTCGGTGACATCGCGAACGATCGACAGCGAGTGCGGTCGACCGCGGTATCGTATCGGGACAACGCGGATCTCGACGTCGAATCGCGTTCCGTCCTTGCGCACCGCGATCGAATCGTAGTGCTCGTACGTCGTGGCCTGCCCCGACAAGACTGCAAGCAGGCGCTCCTTGCTGCGGTCGCGAAGCTCCAAGGCAACATACGCCAACGATTCGGCTGCGAGCAGCTCGTCGCGACTAACGCCATTCATCTCGAGAAACGCGGTATTCACATCGACGATCGCGAGGTTGGCATCCCGCAGTACCAAGCCGTCGAGCGAGGCATTGAACATCGTCCGATACTGCTCTTCGCTCGAGCGCAACGCATCTTCCGCGGCCTTGCGCGCGGTGATGTCGCGGGAGAACGCCAGCACGCGCGGGATACCAGCGATGCGGGCCGGCTTGAGGCAGATCTCTTTCCACGCGAGGCGCCCGCTGCGGTGCCGCGAGCGCCATTCGAAGCGGACCGGCCCGTGCTTGGCTTCACCGAGCAGCCGTTTCGCTTCGGCACTCGAGTACGGCGGCTCGCCCGCGCTGATGTCACCCACATTGATGCGCAACATCTCGTCGCGCGTGTATCCGTCACTCGCGCAGCCCTTCGGATTAACGTCGACGATCGCACCGTTGTCCCAATCGTGGACGAAGATCGCATCCTCGCTCTCATCGAAAATCGCGCGATAACTTGCCTCCGATTGGCGCAGCGCTTCTTCGGCACGGCCACGCTCGATCTCGGCGGCCGCCCGGCCGGCGAAGATCTTGAGGATCGATTCGCATAGGTTCGCGTCGCGCAAGGGCCGCCGTGACATCACCGTGATCAGCCCAATTGGGTGGCCCGCGGCGTCGCTCAACGGGAATCCCGCGTAGCCTTCGATCCGCAAGCTGGCGAGCATGGAATCGCCGGCAAATGCCGAGTGAACCCCGGATGCGAAGAACTGAAACGATTGTCCAACGATCAGCGCGCACGGTGTCCCGGCCAGCTCGTATTCGAACGCGTTGCCGACATTGCCGTCCATCGCGCACCCCAAAGTGCGCATGCGAGAGCGATCTTCGGAAGTAAAAACGGAAATAAAAGCCATCTCCGATTGCAGGATGGAAGCGAGCGACTGGACCAGATAGTCGAGGATCGCCCCGCCGCCTGCGTTCGACATCGCGAGCGCGGCTTGTCGCAGCGCCTCCTCGGTGCGCTTGCGCTCCGTGATGTCGGTGCCGATTCCGCACACCGCGTAGGGTTCGCCTCGCGCGTTCAGGAGGGGAAACTTGTTGACGAGATAGGTTCTCGTCTCGCCGCCGACCCTGGCCTCCTCCTCGACTTCGATGGCGCACTGGTCATCCAGCACGCGCCGGTCATGCTGTTCAAAGCGCGCCATCAGGTCGGGCGAGAAATGCTCGCGCATGGGTCGACCGATCAATCGATCCGCCGGCATGCGAAGAAGTCGCTCATACGCCGGATTGGCGAACAGATAACGTCCTTCCAGGTCCTTGGCGACTACGATCGAGCTGGTGTGATTCAGAATCTGCTGAAGGCGGGTTTCCGTTTCCTTGAGGGAGGTTTCCGCGCGCCAGAGGTGCGATAGATCCCGAATTCGGCTCACCAGTCGCACCCGAGAATCGAGGCGGACAGCCTCCATCTGTACGAGTACCTCCACCGGCTCGCCATCGGCGCGGCGAAACTCCCACATGAACGATTGCGGCAGTCCGGCGAGTGCGGCTGCAATGCGACGCTCACCGGCTTCGCGCGAGGGCACGCCGTCGGGCTGGAGGTGAGGAGAAAGATCGAGCGGTGTGCGCCCCTGTATCTGATCCCGGGTGCGACCCAACAATCTGCACGTGCTGTCGTTGCAATCCTCGATCGTATCGCTCATCGCGAAGACCGCGAGATCGTCATCACTGAACAGGCGCCGATAGGTTTCATCGCCGCGCAGGAGTTGTCTCATGGTCGCGACCCTCCGTATTACGCATCATCGGGAGGTTAGTCTAGCGCCGGCCCGCGTGAGACGGTTCTACTATTACCCTACGGTTACCTTCGATACGATCGCGATACATAGCGACCGGAAAACGGGATCGAAGCGTTACCGTCGACGGCTGGTCTCGCTGCCGTACCGGCCGGCTCCTTGGCCGGATCGAGCTTGGTCGCCGGAACATCTTGCGCGACGGCATTGCTCTGCACGCGGCGCATTACGTTCTTCAGGCGCGCACGCAGCTCGCGCAAATCGGGGTCGTCATCGACAATCAATACGTGTCCGGTGCTCATGGCGCTCAGGGCTCCATGGTGGGTGCACGGAAGCTATATGCCGGCGAGTCGGGTACGCGTTGCACGCCGATACAAAAGGATACAGAACCGAACATCCACGATTACCATGCGTCATTACCCTGTAATCGTAGCTCCTAAATATGACTTCCGCAGAAAGGCCCACCAGCAAAAGGAGACGCATCATGGGGTTCAACGAT
>JANMUI010000915.1:0-5274 GCA_031391405.1 Betaproteobacteria bacterium | reverse complement strand
CGCCTGCCTTGCCCGGCGGACCCAACGATTGCCAGCGGTCAATTAGGCGCAGGTGTCGCGGGTGCCTATCTCGAAGATCGGTGCGAGCATGGATTATTCGGTGCGATGCCGTGGACAACGCTTGGGCTGAAGGAGCTCGATGCCTGGGGCAATCGCCTTGCGTATCGCGTGGCTGAGGAGATCGCGCAGACGATCGAAACGTGCGATGAGGGCGGCGGCGAATCGCGCAGCACATGCCTCGTGCCACCATCGAAAGCGTACGCGTCGACCCCAACCCGGGACGCGCTCGGTGTTCGCGAGCTCGTCTGGGCAAATGGCAAGGTGGAACGGACCGAGCCGATCGCCAACGGCCTCGCGGCCGTGGTGATCTCTTCGGGGCCGAATGGCGCGCTTTCCATTACCAAGTCCGGCACAAAGCGCGAGCCCATCAACACCCTTGGCATGGAGTATGAGCTGAAGAACGCGACGCCGACATCCACGATGTTCTACTCGGCCCCTGCGGATCGGCGCGGCCCAAGCTGCGCGCCGGGCACGAGCACCACGGAATGCGCGTTCGATGACGTCGTCGCATGGGTATCGCGAGGGGAAATCCTGATGGCACTCGCGAAGGCCGGGCATAAATTCTGATTGACACCGCGAGGCTGCGCGGGCGGCCACGCAGATTTCTAGTTGCCGCTCATCACATGAAGGTTGGACTGGACAAATTTCGATGTTCGTCGAACTGGTGACAGAAAAATCACGTGGAAAATTGCACTTACCAAGATTGCCGCGGACGTTCCAATAGAATGGTGTGACGAAATTCGGACGATTTCGTAGACCTTCTCGAACAGGGATCAGTCGAATGACACTGACTGCTCAAGCCGAGGCCGCTCCACTAATTTAGGCGGCCGACCGCCATCCAATATTTCATGCCCTCCTTCTCGGATTACGTCGATCGACTGCGCACCGCTGGCGCTCAGCCAAGCGATTCCGCCGATCTCAAGCTAAAAAAGCAGCTCCTTCTCTTTGCGATGGGGCTCATGACGATTGTGCCGGTTACCTGGCTTTCCCTGTACTCGGTGATGGGGTTGCAGATCTCGGCGACATTGACGTTCTCGTACCAGATCGTGACCTTGCTCGTGCTGGTGTTCTACATCGTCACGCTGAATTTCGAGGTCTTCAGATTCCTCCAGCTCGCGCTCTTTTTGTTTTTCCCATTTGTGCTGCAGTGGTCGCTCGGCAATTTCATTTCCGCCAGCGGCGTCGTGCTATGGGGGTTGCTGGCGCCGATCTCCGCGATCCTATTGTGTGGATCGCGGGATTCGATCCCGTGGTTCATCGCGTATATCGTGATGATCGCGATGTCGGCCGTCTTCGACTACAACCTCGCCGATGCAGTCGTGAAAGGCACGGTGATTCCGGCCAAGGCCAGCGTTATTTTCTTTGCGCTCAACTTCGCGCTGATGGGAGGAATCGTCTATGCGCTCCTTCGATACTCGGCGACCGAGACGGAAAAAGCCAAGGCAAATCTGGAGCGCGCACATCAGCTTGTCCAGATCGAGCAGGAACGCTCCGAGCGCCTGCTCCTTAATATCCTGCCCGGACCGGTTGCGGAACGCCTCAAGCAGGATTCCGGAACCATAGCGGATGGCTTCGCCGACGTGACCGTCATGTTCGCGGATATCGTAAATTTCACGACGATCGCCGAGGGCATGGCGCCGCAGCAGATCTTCGCGATGCTGAACCGCGTTTTCTCTTCTTTCGATGCGCTGGCTGAGAAGCTTGGGCTCGAAAAGATCAAGACGATCGGCGATGCGTACATGGTCGCGGGCGGCCTGAATGACGATCCGGAACGCGACTACACGGCATCGATCGCGCGCATGGCGATTGCCATGCGCGAGCTTGCCGCCAGCGAGCTTACGGTCGGAGATCGAAATATCCAACTACGCATGGGCATCGGTACGGGGCCAGTCGTTGCCGGCGTCGTTGGCAAGAAGAAGTTCATCTACGATCTGTGGGGCGATACGGTGAATATCGCGAGTCGCATCACGTCCGAAGGTGGGCCCGGGAATATCCAGGTCGATCTGACGACCCAGCGACGGCTCCGCGGCCGATTCGACTTCGACCCACCGCAAACGGTCTACCTGAAGGGCAAAGGGGACACCGTTATTTTCAGGCTTCGAGGGTGCAAGCCGGTTGCCGCGGTCGTAAGCGCTGCCGCTTGAGCTTGCATCAGGCCGCTGCGACCGCAGGCGCAGACGGATTCAATTCGAAGCGGACCGATCCTTGATCGTTCGCGGCCAGCGAAAGCGCGTATCCATGCGTCTCGGCCTGGTGGAACACCTGGTAAAGCGCGATCCCATAACCCGTGTCGGAAGGAACCGGGCCTTGAAATAGGCTTCGCGCGATTTCGTGCCGAACGGGTTTGCCGGTATCGGTGACGCTCAAACGTACCTGGTCACGGCATTCGAGTTTCACGCGCACGGTAACGGTTGCATCGCCGCGACGCTTTTCCAATGCGTTGTTGATCAAATTGTCCGCCGCGCTTTCAAAGAGGTCACGAGGGATGGGGCCCGCCTCGTCCAAGTCCTCCGCTTCGAAGTTGACGGCTGGATGATCAAACGTTCGTTGCAGTTGTTCCCACCACACCTCCGGTTGAACTAAACGGCTCGTATCGATCGTCGGACGCTGGAGTTTCTCCATGGTCTTCTGTAGCCGTTGCGTAATGATGGGCAGCTGTCTTCGCACCAGAGCGTGAAAGGCAACGCTATCGCCATCTGCCTGCGTTGCAGCAGAACACAGGATATTCATCGATTGAAGCAGATTCTTGACGTCGTGCGTCAGACGGGCGCCGGTTTCATGGACCGCCTGCACATAGGATTGCTGGCTAAGTTTCATTTCGCGTTGCTTAGCGACATAGAACTGCGCGAGTAGCAGGCCAAGCACGTTGAAGTGCCAAACGAGGGATGGGCTCGGACGAATTCGACTGTAGATCGTGAGGTCGAATTCGGATGTCTCATAGACCACCGGGTAAGCCGTTTTCGTACCGAACTCGCCGGCGTCGCCGCCCGCCGCCCATATCCCTCCGGACACCCACTGGAGTCGGGAAAGTCCTTGCGCCGCCTCGCGAATGAATTGAGTGGGCTCATTCTGCTGGCGTGAAAACTCGGCTAGAAAATGAAGCCATTGCTCGAACGGCAGTCCGACTGACAGCAGATAGCGCGAAAAGAAAACGGAGAGTCCGGCAAATCCACCTCGGGGATTCCAGATCAGGCTCAGGCATATGAGGACAATGCCGAGCGTAAGCGCCATGTTCGTGACGGCTGCCCCGTAGGAAATTTGTCCAATGGTCATGAACGCAAACGTGCCGAGGACGAGGACGATCAGGAGCAGAAATATCAGCGTTGAATGAAACAAATCGACGATCTGCGATTCCGCACGATCGGACTCGACCGGCATCAGCAACATGGCAACGAACAGCGCCGGCAACCCCCAAAGCGCCAGCAGGTCGACAACCGGCTCGTGCCTTCCCACCGGGAAGCCGTTTGGAACGATCCAAAGCAGGAGCAGGGCAACCAGATACGCCAACACCAGCAGATGAAAAAGTCGAATCCAGCGTTGGTGATAGATAAATACTTTGCCGCCCACAAGGCCGGCGAGCATGGTTACCCACAGGCCGAGCGACCACCAATTGAGTCCGTACAGGATGACAGAAGCGGCCGCGGCGATTAATGCAACCTCACTCCAACGGGCACGCCGCGAACGCTGAAGGAACGGTTGCCAGATGATGAACAACCCGCAGTGCGCGAGCATGACGCCTCTGGCCCACCAGTCGCCTGCGCCGCGAATAGACGCAAAGTGCAGGAGGACAAGCATGCAGATGAACAGGTACTTCCAGTAGCGGACGGAAAGCTGTTCGGCGAGCTGGCTGAAGCGGGTCACGAGGGGGAATTGATGATGTTGGGTCGGGCGTATAAAGTAGGAGTCCGTGCGGACTGCGCACGGATTCCTGATGGCAGACTCTGCCGGTATTATCCAAAGAGCTCGCGGCCGAGAATATCCCCAGAATTTTGCGCCCCATGAACTATATCGCGGGAATTGCCCGAATAACGATCATTGAAGCGTATCGCAGCCGCATGCTGGCAATCGGACTTGCGATTGCTGCTGCGGGTTTCGGTGCGGCGCTGTTCCTTGGCGAGATCGCGATTACGGAAGTCGCGCAGGTGCAATCGACCATCGTCGCGGCGCTCGTCAGATTGGGGGCAGTTTTTCTCGTCATCGCTTTCGTCGTGTCGAGCATGGTGCGCGAGTACCAGGACCAGATCGTTGCCTTCACATTGGCTCAGCCTATGCCTCGCTACACCTATGTGCTCGGCAAACTCACCGGATTTTTTGCTGTGGCGGTGGCGCTCGCGGCCCTTGTCAGCCTGCCGTTAGCCGCCTTTGCGCCGACACCAAGGGTGCTGTGGTGGGGCGGCTCGCTGGTTCTCGAACTCTTCATTGTCGCCGCGGCCAGCCTGTTCTGTGTGATTACCCTGACGCACTTTGTCGCCGCGTTCGCTGCGGTGAGCGCGTTCTATGTACTCGCCCGTTCGCTTGATGCGATCCAGATCATCGCGGGGAGTTTCAGCAACTCCCGCTCGCTCGCAGATCAGGTTCTGACGACATTCGTCTCGATTCTTGCCACTATGATGCCGCACCTGGATCAGATGACGCGAGCATCGTGGCTCACGGATCCTGCGGCGGTAGCGACAGAACTTCTGCCCGCGCTCATCCAGGCGCCCATCTATGTTGCCCTTCTTCTCGCTGCGACACTGTTCGATTTTCATCGACAGAATCTTTAGGAATCTTCGCGGCGGACCGCGCAAATTTCCGACGGAAGACCCTCAGGATCCTGATTAACATGCATGAACGATCGATCAGCAGCGTTCCGAAGTCCATCCTATGTCTGCTCGCAGTCGGATTGGCAAGCCAGATTGCCTGGTCGAATTGGCTTGGATCGCCGCGAGCGCATGCCGAGGATCTCCCGCCCGCACCTGAGAATTCCGCATTGAGGTTAGGTGCGCTGGGCGAACCGGAGGCACTCGGCAAGCTTCTGATGTTGTGGCTACAGGCGTTCGACTATCAATCGGGAACGAAAGTCCCGTATCGCAACCTCGACTACCCGCGACTCCAGGATTGGCTGTCACGAATATTGAAGCTTGATCCTGGTGGCCAGTATCCTTTGCTGACTGCCAGTCAACTCTATGCGGAGATACCCGATCCCGTGAAGCAGCGCCAGATGCTCGATTTCAT
>JANMUI010000415.1:0-10790 GCA_031391405.1 Betaproteobacteria bacterium | reverse complement strand
GCCCCGATGGCAAGCGCGTCGTCTCGGGGAGTTCAGACAACACGCTCCGGCGCTGGCCGATGCCTGAAGTGTTGGACGCGGAGGTCTGCGCCAAGCTTCAGCGCAACATGACGCGCGAGGAATGGAAGAAATGGGTCGGCGACTTGCCCTACCGTCGCCAATGTCCTGATCTGACGGGTCCGCCGGACGACCCGTAGTCCGTAGAAGCCGGAGACATCGGCGCGCACCGACGGTGCCACGCTGAAGCAATGCCGCGTCTCCGTCTATACTTCTTGGTGCCATGAAACCTGCTCCCTTCAAATACCACAGCCCCGCCTCGCTCCCTGAGGCGCTTGAGCTCGCGGCCACCCTTGAGAACGCCAAGCTTCTTGCCGGTGGCCAATCCTTGATGCCGATGATGAACTTCCGGTTCGTACAGCCGGATCACATCATCGATCTCAATCTGATCAATGGCCTTGGCGCCATCGAACGTCGGGGTGATCGACTGTTCATCGGCGCGATGGCGCGGCAGCGCGATATCGAGCGATCGCCGGTCGTGCAAGAGGCGTGTCCGATTATCCCCGAGGCCTACTATCTGGTGAGCCACACGCAGATTCGCAATCGGGGCACGTTTGGGGGTAGCCTGTGTCATCACGACCCGGCATCGGAGCAGCCATGCTTCACCGCTGCGCTCGATGGGATTGTCATCGCTGAATCCAAACGCGGCCGGCGCGAGATTCCGATGGCCCAGTTTTCGAAGGGATACATGACCACCGCGATCGCAGCCGATGAAGTAATGGTCGGTGCGACCTTATCGATCTGGCCGAAAGGTCACGGCTATGCGTTCATTGAGTATTCACGACGCCACGGCGACTACGCGATCGTTGGCGTGGCCGTGCTGATGACCACCGATGGGAATCGTCGCATTACCCGGCTCTCACTCGCGCTCTGCGGCGTCGCGCCCGGGCCGGTGCGCCTGCACGCGGCCGAGAAGGCGCTCGTCGGGCAATTGGCGGACGCCGCGCAATTCGAGCGGGCCGCCGAGATCGCGCGTGGCATCGAGGCGATGGAAGATGCGCATGTGACCGCCGACTATCGGCAGCATCTGGCTGGCGTGTTGACCGGACGTGCCCTGGTGGCCGCCGCCGCACGCAGCAAGAACTGACGTGATTAGCAATGATCCTCCGCTACGCTACGAATCATGGGTAATCACCAAAAGATTTCGTTGGAACAAGGGGAGCAAGACCCCCTTGTATATCCCCCAAAGGAACAAGGAAGCTTCGCCCCCTTGTTGATCCCCCTCGCAGCGGAGTTTCGTTGCTAATCAGGAAAGATAAACGAGGAACCGCGCGTGGATACCCGCAAGATCAAGTTGACCGTCAACGGCAAGTCCTACGAGCGCGAAGTCGAAACGCGCATGACGTTGGGCGATTTTATCCGCCATGAGCTTGGGCTCACCGGCACGCACTATGGTTGCGAGCATGGCGTGTGTGGTGCCTGCACGATCCTCCTCGATGGACGCACCGCCCGCTCGTGCCTGATGCTCGCTGTGCAATCGAACGGCCATGAGATCGTCACGATCGAAGGCCTCGCGCTGCCGAATGGCGACTTGAATCCGTTGCAGAATGCATTCTGGGAGAACCACGGACTGCAATGCGGGTTCTGCACACCGGGGATGCTCACCACGCTCACTGAATTCCTGCGCGAGAACAACAATCCGACCGAGGAGGAAGTGCGCATCGCCATCTCGGGCAACCTGTGCCGATGCACCGGCTACCAGTCGATTGTGGATGCCACGCTCGCGTGCGCCAAACGCATGCGCGAAGAGAATCTGACGCTGTAAGGCTCTATCGAGAATTTCGGATATGGGCGCGAATGATCCGTTAGTCGATATCAAGGGGTTCATCGGTGCGCGCGTCAAACGCACCGAAGACGACAAGCTCCTGCGTGGCCAGGGCTTATTCGCCGACGATATCCACCTGCCGAACATGTTGCATGCGGGGTTCGTGCGCAGCCCGCATGCCCATGCACGCATTCGCTCGATCGATACGGCCGCCGCCAAAGGGCACCGGGGCGTTCACGCGGTCTATGCTTGGGCCGATCTGCCCGAGAGCGCGCGCCAACGCATTCCGCTGCTTACGCCCAACCCCGCGATTCGCGACCCGCTGATGCCCTATGTGCTCGCCAAAGACGAGGTGTGCTTCGTCGGCGACGCGGTCGCCGTGGTGATCGCGGACAACCGCTATATCGCCGAGGATGCCTGTACGCTGGTCGAGGTGGATTACGACATTTTGCCCGCCGTGTCGGATGGCCGTGCCGCCCTTGCACCAACGTCGCCCTTGGCGCACACCGGCATTCGCGACAATCTGGGCGCCGCGCTCAAGATGGGCTTTGGTGACATCGACAAAGCCTTCGAGCGCGCCACCCATGTCGTCCGAGAATCGTTCTGGCAGAACCGCGGCTCCGCGCATCCGATCGAGGTGCGCAACTACGTCGCCGAGTTCCATGCGCTCACCGGACAGCTCACCGTCTATTCATCGGGCCAGGCGCCGTTCCTCGAGAAGAAGAATCTCATCGATCTGCTCGCGTGGGATCCGGAGCGCCTGCGCGTCGTCATGAACGATGTCGGCGGGGGTTTTGGACCGAAGGCGCTCTTCTACGGTGAGCAGGCGGTCGTCGCGATCGCCGCATGGAAACTCAATCGCCCGGTGAAATGGGTCGAGGATCGTCGCGAGCATTTCCTGACCGCGACGCAGGAGCGCGATCAGTGGTGGGACCTGGACCTCGCGCTCGATGGCGCCGGAAAGATTCTTGGCCTGAAGTTGTCGATGTTGCACGACAACGGCGCCTACTTTCCTTGGGGCATCATCATGCCCTACATCGCGGTCACGACGACACCAGGACCCTACGTGGTGCCGGCGATGACGGTGAATCTGAAGGTCGCTTTCACGAACAAGGTTGCGACCACACCTGTGCGAGGCGCGGGGCGGCCACAAGCGGTTTTCGCCATGGAGCGCATGCTCGATAATGCCGCTCGTCTTCTTGGCCTCGATCGCGCCGAGATCCGCCGCCGCAATTTTATCCAGCCCGCGCAGATGCCATATTCGGTCGGCTTCATCTATCGCGATGGCAAGCCGGTGCGCTACGACAGCGGCGACTATCCGCAATGCCAGGCGAAAGCGCTGGCAGCGGCCGATTACGAGGGATTCGCCGCGCGCAAGGCGAAAGCACGGGCGGCGGGCCGCTTTATTGGCATCGGCATCGGCAACTACGTCGAGGGAACCGGGCTTGGGCCGTTCGAGGGCGCGACCGTCCGTGTGCAGCAGAATGGCAGGATCACGATCCTGACCGGTGCATCGCCGCAAGGTCAGGGTCACAAGACCACCTTCCAGCAAATTGCGGCGGATCAGCTCGGCGTCCCGCTCGAATTGATCGACGTGATCACCGCCGATACCGCCGGCATCTCGATGGGGATCGGGACCTTCGCGAGCCGCGTGACCGTCAATGCCGGCAACTCGGTATTCATTGCCGCGCGCAATGTGCGCGACAAGATCGCACGGTTGGCGGCATTCATGCTGCAAGTGAAGCCGGCCGAAGTGGCGATGGAAAACGGCTGGGCGCATGTGGCGAGCGAACCGGCACGACGCAAGTCATTCGGCGAGCTTGCCCGTGTTTCGCAAGGCATGCCGGGGTTCTCGTATCCCGAAGGCGTGACGAACGGTCTCGAAGACACCCAGTATTTTTCACCGATGCAGGCGGCGTATTGCAACGGCACGGCAGTGGTGGAACTTGAAGTCGATCCGAAGATCGGCCAGATCAAGATTCTGCGCTATGTGATGGGGCATGATTCCGGCAAGCTCATCAATCCGCTCATCGTCGATGGGCAGGTGCAAGGTGCGGTGGCCCATGGCATCGGCAACGCCACGCTCGAATGGATGCGCTACGACGAGAATGCGCAGCCGATTACCACCAACTTCGGCGAGTATCTCTTACCCGGTGCCGGTGACGTCGTGCGGGTGAATACCCAGCACCTCGAGACGCCTTCCCCGCTCAATCCACTTGGCGTCAAGGGAGCGGGTGAAGGGGGAACGATTCCGGCGGCGCCCGCGATCATCGGCGCGATCGAGGACGCGTTGTCGGAATTCGGGCTCTTCATCACCGATGCGCCGCTGACGCCACAGCGGCTGTTTCAGCTCCTGCGCGAGGCGGGGGCGTTCAGAAAGCCGGCATCCGCAACACCGCCTTGATCGTGCGACCGCTGATGGCGTCATCGACCGCGCGATTGATGTCCGCGAAATCGTAGGTCGTCACCAGCCGGTCCACCGGCATCTTGCCGGCGCGGAAATACTCGATCAATTTCGGTAAGAACGTATCGCCCGGTGCGTCGCCTTGCACGCAGCCGCGCACCGTCCGCCCCCATTGAATGGCCACCATCTCGAGCGATGCATCGACCTTCGGCCGTGCACTGCCCACCAGGCAACACGTTCCAAGCGACGCGACGCAATCGACCGCCTGACGCAACGCCTTCGGTTCACCAGCCGCTTCGAGGGAGTATTCGACGCCCTGCCCGCCGGTCAGTGCTTTGATGCCCGCGACGACGTCGGTCGAGCGCGCGTTAAACGTGTGCGTCGCACCGAGCTCACGGGCCAGCGCGAGGCGATTGTCGTGCAGATCGACCGCGACGATCGTGGTGCAGCCCGCCAGCTTGGCGGCCATCATTCCGGCCAAGCCGACAGTGCCCGCGCCGAACACCGCGAACGAGCTGCCCGCCTGCGGCTTGAGAACGTTGAACACCGCGCCCGCACCAGTATTGACGCCACAGGGAAACGCGGCGAGTTGTTCGAACGGCACGTCCTTGGGCACCTTCACCACATTGCTGCCGGTGCAGAGCGAATAGGTCGCAAACGACGACTGCTGGAAAAATCCGCCATGAATCGGTTTGCCGTTCTGGTGAATCGGATGCTTGCCGTTGCGGAGCAGCCCGTTCATCTTGATCGTGCGTGCACCGAAGCAGTAGCCGGGCAGCTTCTTCTGGCAGGGCGGACACGTTCCGCAGCCGGGTGAATACATGATCACGTGATCGCCGGGCGCGACGTTCTTCACCTTCGCGCCCACCTGATGCACGACACCAGCGCCCTCATGCCCGAACACGCATGGGAACGGCGTGCCGTAGTAATCGTCGCGACCGTGTACATCCGTTTGGCAAATGCCGGTCGCGGCAACCCGAACAATCACCTCGTCGTCTTGCGGATCGGTGAGCTCGGCCGTTTCGATCCGATACGGGGCACCCTTTTCATGAACGATGGCGGCTTGGATCTGCATGCGGTTATCCTTGCGGGTCAATGTGGTAACGCAAATCTTACGCGGGAATGGATTTCCAGAGGAGAAGTGGAGTATGGCTCAAGTCATGATCGTTACCGGTGCAAGCCGTGGCATCGGCGCCGCGATCGCGCGCCTGGCCGGCAAGCGCGGCTACGACGTCTGCGTCAACTACGGCAAGAGCAAGGGCGCGGCGGACGAGGTCGTTGCGGCGATTCGCGCCGGCGGCGGCAAGGCGATCGCGGTGCAGGCCGACATGAGCAACGACGAGGCCGTCAAGCGCCTATTCGGCGAAGTCGACCAGCAGCTTGGCACGGTAAATACGCTCATCAACAACGCCGGAATCATTAATCGCCAATGCCGCGCCGATGAGATGACCCCTGCACTGCTCGCGGAAATCTTCGCGCAGAATACCTACAGCGTGTTCTATGCGACGCGTGAAGCGCTGAAGCGCATGTCGACCAAACATGGCGGCAAGGGAGGTGCGATCGTGACGATCTCATCGGCGGCGGCGCGGCACGGCGGGCTGCCGATGGAAACACATTACGCCGCAAGTAAAGGTGCGTTGGAGAGCATGACCATCGGCCTCGCCCGCGAAGTTGGCCTGGAAGGTGTGCGGGTGAATGCGATTCGGCCCGGCCTGATCAATACGAGCATCCATGAAGCGCATGGCGGTCAAGCCACCATCAAGGCAGCGGCGCCGACCATCCCGCTTGGTCGCGTAGGCACTGTCGAAGAACTGGCCGAGGCGGCGGTGTGGTTGGCCTCCGATGCGGCCTCTTACATACACGGCGCGATCATCGATGTCACCGGCGGCCGTTGATTGCTCGATCAGTTAAGATCCGGTCGCCTTCCCATAACAAAGCTCGCCTCGAATTCCCGCCTACTCAAAGGAGAACACAGTGCTGTTTACCTGTCCCGGTGCCGCTGCCCGCGGCGGCAATTGGCAGTCCATGAAAGGTCGCCCCCGCCATTTCTGCGTCGATGTGCATTGCCATGTACACACGCCCGTGGTGGAAGACATGATCAAGCACGTGTTCTCGCCCGACAAAGAGCCGGCGATGACGTTTTCGAATGCGGCCACGCGGGCTGCGAATGTGCGCCAGGAGCAGAACGTCGGCATCTGTCTCACATCAGTCGAGCAGCGGCTGCGCGACATGGACAAGATGGGCATGGATGTCCAGGCCATCTCCTCCTCGCCGCGACAGTTCTACTATTGGCTCGATCCAGAGCTCGGCTGCAAGACGGCGCGCGCAGTGAATGAGAATCTCGCGAGCATCGTCGCGCGGCATCCCGACCGCTTTGTCGCATTGGCGAATGTGCCCTTGCAAGATGCCGATGCCGCCACCGCGGAGCTCGAATACTGTATCAAGACGCTCGGTTTCCGCGGCGTAGAGATCGGCACCAACATCGCCGGTCGTGAAGTCTCGCGTGGGCTCGATAAATTCTGGGCCAAGGTGCAGGCGCTGGATGTCATGGTGTTCATGCATCCGAACGGCTTCACCGGCGGCGAACGCCTCTCCGACCACTACTTCAACAACGTCATCGGCAATCCGCTCGACACCACGGTGGCGGTCGGCCATATCGTGTTCGATGGCGTGATCGAGCGCTTCCCGAAACTGAAAATCGTCTGCGCGCATGGCGGTGGCTATGTCGGCCATTATCCGGCGCGGATGGATCACGCCTGGGGCGCACGCACCGATACGCGCACCGTGCTCAAGAAGAAGCCGCGGTGGTCGCTCTCCAAGCTTTTCTTCGATACGATCGTGTTCGATCGTGAGCAACTCCGCCATCTCGTCAATGTGTGGGGGGCTGATCACATCGTGGTGGGCACCGATTATCCGTACGATATGGGCTGGTACGATCCGCGCGGCTTTCTTGAAGAGTGCGATTTCCTGAAGGGCGACGATCAGGCGTTGGTGCATGGCTTGAATGCTGCCAAGTTGCTCAAGATCAGCAAACAGCAGATCAAGTCGATGGGCATCAAGGCGCCGGTTGCGGCCGCCGGCAAGACGCCCGCCAAGAAAAAGGCGGCCGCGAAGAAGCGCGCGAAACGATAGGATCGGCCATGGCAAGCCTTACTCTGAATCAAGCATCCATCATCGTCGACACGGCCTTGGCCAAGGGCCGTGAAACGAAGTGTGCCCCGCTCGCGGTTGCCGTGCTGGATGCGGGCGGACACCTGAAGGCGCTCAAGCGTGAGGATCAAACCGGTATCCTCCGTAACGAGATCGCCATCGGCAAAGCCTGGGGCGCATTGGGCATGGGATTCGGTTCGCGCGCACTCAACAAGCGGGCGGCCGACAACCCGATCTTCTTCAACGCGTTGTCCGATCTGTCGGGCGGCAGGATGGTGCCCAATCCGGGTGGCGTGCTGATCCGTGATCCGGCCACCAACGAGATCATTGGTGCAGTTGGGATCAGCGGCGACACTTCGGATAAGGACGAAGTGTGCTGCGTGGCAGGCGTCGAGAAGGCGGGCCTGAAAGCCGACACCGGCGCGGTGTAAGGGCCGGGCGTTCTCAATTCAACGGCGGAAGAGCTGCGTGGGTATCAAGGTAGAAAACGACTTCGTCATCCCGGCACCGATCGAGGACGCATGGAAAGTCCTCATCGATATCCCGCGTGTGGTGCCTTGCATGCCGGGCAGCGATGTCACCGAAATCATCGACGATCGGCGGTTTCGGGCCACGGCGCGGATCCGGGTCGGGCCGGTCGAGTTGCAGTTTCGCGGCGAGGGCGAGTTGTTCGACATCGCGCCTGCCGTGCATTCGGCGAAGCTCCGCGCCAAGGGTAGCGATGCCAAAGGACGCGGATCGTTTCAGGCGGAGATGGCGTTCGTCCTCACCGCGCAAAAAGATGAGACCCGCGCGCAGGTCGGCGATGAGACCCGTGCGCAGGTCAACACCGAGATCACTTTGTCCGGCTCGGTCGCGCAATACGGGCGCGGCGCGGGTCTCATCAAAGAGATCACCCATCAACTGACATCCCAGTTCGCGGCCAATCTGTCGGCGCTGATCGCTGCGGACCGCGTTGTGCGACAGGCGGCTTCGCATGCCGGAAACGCGGGCGTCAGGGAAGTGTCGACAGCGGATAGCGGCGATGTGCTTGCGGGTGCAACCACGATGCACACGGAACCCAGGCGGCAACGCGTAGCGGATACGCAGTCAAGCGCTCAGCCGCTCGCCAGTGTCAGTGAGCACGGCTCCCCACCGGCAGCGGTCCAACCTGCACCCGCTGTTCGGGCCCAGGCAACGACATCCGCTGCTGCGCCGATTTCCGGCACATCGCTGCTGTTCGCCGCGCTCAAGGCAATGGTGCGTCGTTGGTTCGGCATGAAGTCCTAGCGAACGTGTTGCCTTCCATGCGGGGTCAGTCCTGATGGGCGCGCGCAATGTCGGTGCGGTGGTGAACCGCCTTGAAGACCGCCGATTGCTCACCGGGCGCGGTCGCTATACCGACGATATCGTTATTGCCGGCACGCTCGAGATGGCGTTCGTGCGTTCGACCGAAGCGCATGCGCTGATCAAATCGATCGACGCCACAGCCGCGCGCGCGATGCCAGGCGTTGTCGCGGTGTACACGCTCGCAGACTTCGGAGCGATCGCCGACAAGCCGATGGTGCAGGCCTACCCGAACCCGGCCATCAAGCAGAACATCACGCCCTATCCGCTGGCCAAAGACGAAGTGTGCTTTGTCGGTGAGGCGCTCGCAGTGGTCATCGCCGACAACCGGTACACGGCTGAAGATGCGGCGGAACGGGTCGATATCGACTATGCATCGCTGCCTGCGATCATAGACGCGCGCGACGCCGTGAAAACCGGCGCGCGTCTTGCGCATCACGGCACGCCGGGCAACGTGGGTGCATCGGTTGCCTGGCGGTATGGAGACGTGGCGGCCGCGTTTGCGAAAGCGCCGCATGTTTTCAAGGAAACCTATCACCAGCATCGCGGCGTGCCCCATTCGATGGAAGGCCGCGCCGTCCTTGTGCAATACGAATCCGCGAGCGATCAGCTCACGATGTGGAGCTCGACGCAGTCGCCGTTTCTGGTACGCCGGTTCCTCGCGCAGTATCTGGAGCGTGAAGAAGCCGGCATCCGCGTCATCGCGCCCGATGTTGGCGGCGGATTCGGGCCGAAAGCGGGCCACTATCCTGAAGAGCTCGTTGCGGCGCTTGTCGCGATCAAGCTTGGGCGGCCGGTGAAATGGACTGAAGATCGTCGCGAACATTTCCTCACCACCACGCAGCAGCGCGATCAATTCTGGGAAGTCGAGGCCGCCTGCGACAGGGCGGGCAAGGTACTCGGCCTGCGCGCGAAATGCATTCACGATAATGGCGCGTACCTGCCCTACGGGTTGCTGTTGGCCCTGACCTCGGTGGTGCCGTTTCCTGGGGCCTATGCGATTCCCGCGATCGACGCATCGCTCGATGTTGTGTTCACCAACGCGGTGCCGACCACGCCGATCCGCGGCGCGGGTCGGCCCAATGTCGCATACGTTCTTGAACGCACGATGGATACCATCGCGCGCAACCTGAAGCTTGATCGTGCCGCGGTGCGCCGGACCAATTTTGTGCGCGCGGACCAGATGCCCTACGCAACCGGCGGCAAGCTTCCATCCGGCATGGCGATTCAATACGACAGCGGCGACTACCATCGGTGCCTCGATATGGTCATGCGGACCGCTGACTATGCCGGCTTCGAGGCGCGTCGCGCGCAAGCGGCAGAAGACGGTCGTTGGGTCGGCCTTGGGGTCGCGAGCTACAACGAAGATACCGGGTTGCCGCCCTATGAGGGCGCGACGGTAAAGGTGTTGCCGAGTGGTCGTATCGTCGTGGAGCTTGGCTCGTGCGCGCAGGGGCAAGGGCTGGAAACGATCGCTGCACAGATCGCGGCGGACCAGTTCGATGTCGATCCTGCGAGCGTCATCGTCAAAACCGGTGATACCGCGCTGTCGGCCCTTGCCCTATCGACCGTCGGCAGCCGGGTGACCGCCACGGCCGGGCCCAGCATTCATCTTGCCGCCCGCGAGGTGCGCGAGAAAGCGATCAAGCTCGCCGCGTTGCAACTCGAGGCCGCCGAGCAGGATCTCGAAATCACCCGCGGGGCGGTTCATATCAAGGGCATACCGGACAAGAAGATCGCGCTCGCCGATCTCTCGAAGCGCCTGTTGTCAGTCGTCAATGCGCCGCTACCGAAGGGATTCACGCCGGGGCTCGAAGCCACCGCGTATCACACCACCGAGCGGCCGGTCTATGCGAACGGGTCGAACATCGCGCAGGTCGAAGTCGACATCGACACGGGCGAAGTGAAGCTCCTCAATTACTGGGTCGCCCATGATTGCGGGACGGTGATCAATCCGATGCTGGTGGATGGACAGATCGTCGGTGGGGTCGTGCACGGCATCGGCAACGCGTTGTTCGAACGCATGATCTACGGCCGCGATTCGGGTCAGCCGCTTACGACCAATCTGGGCGAGTACCTTCTGCCGGT
>JANMUI010000402.1:0-2354 GCA_031391405.1 Betaproteobacteria bacterium | reverse complement strand
CTACTCCCCTGTTTGGTTCCGGCTTGTCCGGGTTAGGGGTTTACCGTTCGCCCTGAGCCCTTCGACAAGCTCAGGACAGGCCTGTCGAAGGGTGAATGCCGGAGTGGCCGTGAGCGGACGATCGCCCGCCTTCGACAAGGCTGCGTTACCCTTCGACAGGCTCAGGGCGAACGGAGTCTTGAGCAGTGCACGTTAAGTAAGTGCCATTCGGCTCTAGGCCCCGTCTCCACCGTCACCGGGGGAGACGGTTGGGATGAGAGGGACTACCCTTCACCTTTCACGCGTCACTTCGACTCAAAAAACCGATTCGCGGGCCGCGGCAAGCCCAGGTTCTCGCGTAGGGTTGTCCCCTCGTACTGTTGACGGAAAAGTCCGCGACGCTGCAGTTCCGGGACAACGTGGTCCACAAAGTCATCGAGTCCGCCGGGCAAATACGGGAACATCACGTTGAAGCCGTCGCAAGCGTTCGATTGGAGCCAGTGCGCCATCTGATCGGCGATCGTAGACGGCGTCCCGATCATTTCGAGCGTGCCGAAGCTGCCGCCGACCCTCTGCGCAAGCTGTCGAACGGTCAGATTGTCGCGCCGGGCCATGTTCACGACGCGTTCGAGTCCGCTCTTGCTGGCGTTGCTTTCCGGAATTTCGGGCAGCGGTCGGTCCAATTCGAAGCCGGAGGCATCGGTGCCCAACAGAACCGACAACGTCGCGATACCGCTGTCCGGATGCACCAGGCTATCGAGGAGCGCCTTCTTCTCGTGAGCATCGGCGTCCGTATTGCCCACCACGACGAATGCCCCCGGCAGTACCTTGAGGTGATCGGGATTGCGGCCGATACGCTGCATGCGGCCCTTCACATCGGCATACAGTTCGCGCGCCCCATCGAGCTCGCGCTGACCCGCGAAGATCACCTCGGCTGTTTCCGCCGCGATCTGGCGCCCAGCATCCGAAGCACCCGCTTGCACGATTACCGGCCACCCTTGGATGGGCCGGCCGACATTGAGCGGTCCGCGCACGGTGAAATGGGGCCCCTTATGGTCGAGGACGTGCATCGTGGCCGGATCGAAGTACACGCCGGTATCGACATCGCGAGTGAAAGCGTCGTCAGCCCAACTGTCCCATAGACCCGTTACTACATCGAAAAACTCCCGGGCCCTTGCGTAGCGCTTGCCGTGTTCGAGATGCTCTTCGCGTCCGAAGTTGAGCGCCTCGCCGGGATTGGTGGAGGTCACCAGATTCCAGCCCGCGCGACCGCCGCTGATATGGTCAAGTGATGCGAATTTTCGTGCGACGTGATACGGCTCGTTATAGGTGGTCGAGGCGGTCGCGACCAGCCCGATTCGTTCAGTGACCGCAGCAAGAGCCGGTAGCAGCGTGAGGGGATCGAAGGATGCAACCGTGGCGCTTCGCTTCAGCGCGGCCATCGGCATGTTGAGGACGGCCAGATGATCGGCCATGAAGAACATGTCGAAGCGTCCGCGCTCCAGCGTTTGGATGAAGCGCTTCAAATGGGCGAAGTTGAAATTCGCATCCGGCATTGCGCCCGGATAACGCCACGCGGCGGTATGGATACTCACCGGCCGCATGAACGCGCCAAGCCGCAATTGGCGCATTGCCTTCATTGACGTACCTCTTTCAAATGTTGGCGCACATTGCATTATAGGTGTAATGCCGATCGAGTAATTCGATGCGTGGCGTCAGCGGCGCCTGTTAGCCCCAAATTCGCCAGCTGAGCAAGACCAAAGTGTTCGCCTACCGATCCATCGAGGTGTATTTTCCGGGGCATTCCCCAATCGGACGCTACCAATGGCCGGTACCAGCCTTCTGATGCTCATTGACGACATCGCCAGCATTCTCGATGACGTCGCGGTAATGACCAAGGTCGCGGCGAAGAAGACCGCGGGCGTTCTAGGCGACGATCTCGCCCTCAATGCCGAACAAGTCTCCGGTGTGCGCGCGGAGCGCGAGCTGCCGGTTGTTTGGGCGGTAGCCAAAGGCTCATTCAAGAACAAACTGATTCTCGTTCCAGCCGCGCTGGCAATCAGCGCGTTCGCGCCGTGGGCGGTGACGCCTCTTCTGATGGTGGGCGGCGCGTATCTTTGCTATGAAGGATGCGAGAAGCTCGCCCACAAGTTGATGCACAGCGCGGCCGCAGATCAGGCGCACCATGCCGAGCATGTCGGTGCTTTGGTGGATCCTGCAATCGATCTCGTGGCGTTCGAGAAGGAAAAAATTCAAGGCGCGATCCGGACGGATTTCGTTTTGTCCGCCGAGATCATTGTCATCACGCTTGGCACGGTGGCAACCGCGGCTTTCGCGAGGCAGGTCGCAGTCTTGTCCGCAATAGCCATGGTCAT
>JANMUI010000369.1:0-21040 GCA_031391405.1 Betaproteobacteria bacterium | reverse complement strand
CCCCCGCAAAACCGATAGAAATATTCTCTTCAAATGCGTCTCACGCTTACACTCTCGCCGTTATCAACCATCGACCTCCTGCGCGGACCTCAAACCACGCGTTTCAGGCTCATACCTGATTTGGAAACGACTACATCACATCATCGAAATCATATTCATCGAGGGATATCTTGATGCAACCGCCTCGTCATCGATCTCCGACGCGCAGGCTGGCCACGGTCGGCGGATGATCAGGGCGTTCAATCACGCAACGAAAATCGTTCGAGAATCCGATACGGCGACGTTCCCGCGGCCGAATCGGCATGGACCAACGCGAATTCAGTGACCCGCCACTCGATGGCACTCACGTCCTGCTCGCGCGGGGCCTTCCGTGCGCTACGGATTAGCGTTGTATGCGCCTTGAATGGTCGCGTCTCGATCGTGAAGCGCGCCGCCTTGAGGCAGTCTTGGAGTGGTCGTACAAGCGCCAGTAGAGGTACGGGCTCGGCACTCGGACCAACCCAAACCAGTCGATTGTGTTCCCAGTAGCGCAGCCAGTTGATCGCAAAGGTGAACGCCGTCGCTTCCACGCGTCGTCCCACGCCGATCGCATCATCCAATCGATTCGCGCCGACGTCGCCCAAAAATGCGAGCGTCATGTGAATTGAATCGAGACGGGTCAACCTCCCGCCCGTTTCGCGCTGAATCGAACTGCCCACCTCCCAGATCGAGCGAGCCACCGCGGCGGTAGGCCACAACCCGAAGAACAGACGCACCGGCGATTCTCATCTTTCCGTTTTGCTCGGTCCCGCGGCATGTATCAAGGCGACAGCCTCCGCGGCGATCCCTTCACCTCGTCCGGTAAAGCCAAGTCGTTCGGTTGTTTTTGCCTTCACGTTGACCTGCCCGCACTCCAGTCCCAATGCGCCGGCGATGCGCTCGACCATCGCCGGTATGAACGGTGCCATGCGGGGTGATTGCGCGATGATCGTCGCATCGACATTTGCGATCGCATACCCCGCGTCAGCCAGCAGCTTGCCTGCCGCCGAAAGAAGAACGACGCTGTCGGCGCCACGATAGCGCTCGTCCGTATCGGGAAAATGCCGCCCAATGTCACCCAACGCAGCGGCCCCGAGCAATGCGTCGATCACCGCGTGCAGCAGAACGTCGGCATCCGAGTGGCCATCGAGCCCGCGCTCAAATGGGATCTTCACGCCGCCGATGATGAGCGGCCGCCCAACGACAAGTGCATGAACGTCGAACCCCTGCCCGATACGTAGCATCGCGATGTCCTATCTACTTCGACGATTTATGTTGGCGCATCCAGGCCGACACCAACATGAGATCGTCCGGATGTGTGACTTTGATGTTCGTCCCAGCACCGGGAACCAGACGCGGATGCAGTCCTAGCCGCTCGACCGCGCTCGCCTCATCGGTGATCGTCGAATCCAGAGCGTGTCCGGCGCCCAACGCTTGCAGCAACGTACCGTAGCGGAACATCTGCGGTGTCAGCGCGCGCCATAGCGAAGAGCGATCGATCGTTCGCGCCACATGACCGTCTCCATCATCGCTTTTCAGGGTGTCAGTCACGCGCGCTGCAAGTAATCCACCGACGGCGGAATCGGCGAGGGCATCGATCAGGCGCCCGACGTCGGCAGCCGCGAGGCAGGGTCGTGCGGCGTCATGCACCAACACCCAATCGTCGAGATCAATCGCGTCCGCGCAACCGATCAATCCGTTGTACACGCTGGTCGTACGTGACTCGCCGCCGCAATACAAAGGAACGACGCGATCGGCCTCGAGGGACCACGAAATCCGGCTGAAATAGTGGTCGTCGGCGCTCAATACCACGAATACGCGCTCCACCCGCACATCCGCCAGCAATCCGCGAATCGCATGGGCGATCAGCGGGGAGCCGGCGATCTCCAGGTACTGCTTGGGAAGCACACCGCCATAGCGCCGACCGAATCCGGCGGCGGGAACGAGCCCATAATATCTTGCCATTTTGAACAGCTCGCCTTCTTCACGGCGCCCGCGCCAGATGAACCGATCAGCGGCGCCGACGTCCGCGGGCCTTTACTCCAAGCGCGTATCGCGCCGACCATTCACGCAGGCGGCGCAATCGGGTTCGCGACACCTTGTCATGGCTATAATACCGGCCCATAAGCAATGACGCGGAGCGGATCAGGACGCGAATGTCCGATTGCACCGCACGCTGCGACCCCACTGCGGCTCCCTCGGGCGAGGACCCCAGAAAGGCGCTTGATCCAAAGGACTGCTCGCATCGCCCGCCATCGCGTAGCCTGTCGCCCACTCTTCGTCGCCCACTCTCCCCGTCGATTCTCGCTGATGTCCTCCGTCGTTCTACCAGCCAAACCGCCCCGACAACGCCTTGAGAATTTGCCGGGCTCGGCAGATGCGTTCGAGCTGGCGCGTATCGCGACCAAGCTCAAGACCGACGCCGAGAAGCGCCTCGTCACCGTCATTTGCGCCTCGGCATTGGATGCGCAACGACTCCGCGACGAGATTGCGTTCTTCGCGCCGGCGCTGCAGGTCCATTTGTTCGCCGACTGGGAGACGCTCCCTTACGACGCGCTGTCTCCGCATCAGGATCTCGTCTCCGAGCGCCTCGAGACCCTGTACAAAGTCATGCAGGGTGAAGCGGGTGTGCTGGTCGTGCCCGCCACCACAGCCTTGCAGCGTCTTGGCCCACCGTCTTTTCTCGCCGCGCATACGTTCTTCATCAAGGCCGGCGCAAAACTCGAGTTGGCAAGCCTGCGCGAGCAATTGGTCCGCGGTGGCTACAGTCATGTCACGCAGGTCATGTCGCCGGGCGAATTCTGTGTGCGCGGCGGCCTGGTCGATCTGTTCCCGATGGGAAGCTCCCTTCCCTTTCGCATCGATCTGGTCGATGAGGATATTGAAACCATCCGCACGTTCGATCCGGATACGCAGCGCACGGTCTATAAGGTCAATGAAATTCGCCTGCTGCCCGCCCGCGAATTTCCGATGCATGAGGCTGCTCGAACAGGATTTCGCGCGCGCTTTCGTGAAACGATCGAAGGCGACGTGTCCAAATCGACGATCTATCGCGACGTGAGTAACGGCGTCCCGACCGCCGGCATCGAGTATTACCTGCCGCTCTTTTTCGATGAAACGAGCACGCTCTTCGATTATCTGCCGCGCAACACGACGCTCGTCTTGCACCACGATTGCTCCGCAGCGATCGATGAATTCTGGCGCGATTTGAATTCGCGGTACTCGTTATTGAAGGGCGATCGGTCTCGCCCCCTCCTGTCACCGATCACCCTCTATCTGTCGAGCGAGCAATTCTTTATCGGGCTCCGCGCGTTCTCACGTATCGATATTCGAGGGCAGCAAAACGAATCCGATATCGACGACGGCCCGGCATTCTCCCCGCTTCCCGACGTATCGGTGGATCGCCGCGCACCCGATCCCCTGCATCGTGTCAAAGCCTTCCTCGAGCGGACGCCTCACCGTACCTTGATCGCCGCCGAATCGGCAGGCCGTCGCGAAACCATGCGCGAGTACTTCAGCGAGTACGGCCTCGCGACCGCGCCCGCCACGGACTTCGGCTCCTTCGCCAATTCGACCGCGCGAATCATGCTGGGGGTCGCTCCCCTCACTGGTGGATTCACCGCGCGCGATGCGGGCCTGGTCATCGTCACCGAGTCGGAGCTCTATGCCGCGACCGCACGCGCGCGCGGCGGTCGCAATGACGCCAAGCGCACATCGGTGGAAGGCATGGTGCGCGATCTCGCCGAACTGCGCGTCGGGGATCCGGTTGTCCATGTCGAGCATGGCGTTGGACGCTACCAGGGATTAGTGAGCCTGGATATCGGTGATGGTGAGAACGAGTTTCTGGCGCTCGACTACGCGGGTGCCGCGAAGTTGTATGTGCCGGTCGCGCAGTTGCATGTCATCAGCCGTTACGCCGGCGGCCCGCCGGAGCATGCGCCGCTCCATCAACTCGGCAGCGAGCAATGGGAAAAGGCCAAGCGAAAGGCTGCCGGGCAGGTGCGCGATACCGCGGCGGAGCTCCTTGCGATTTACGCCCAGCGCGCGGCGCGGCAGGGACACAGTTTCGACGTCAAGACACACGATCTTGAAGCGTTCGCCGAGGGCTTCGGGTTTGAGGAAACGCCGGATCAGGCGGCGGCGATCGAAGCCGTGATCGAGGATATGCGCGCCGGTAAGCCGATGGATCGGCTCGTTTGCGGTGATGTCGGATTCGGCAAGACCGAAGTCGCATTGCGCGCTACGTTCGTCGCGGTCGCTGACGGCCAGCAGGTAGCGGTGCTCACGCCCACCACGCTCCTTGCGGAACAGCATTTCAACACGTTCTCCGATCGCTTCGCGGACTGGCCGATCAAAATTGCGGAGCTATCCCGATTCCGCACTGGCAAGGAGCAAAGTGCCACCCTCGCCGCGCTTGCAACGGGTGGCGTTGACATCGTCATCGGTACCCATAAGATCCTTTCTTCCGACGTGAAGTTCAAGCGCTTGGGCCTCGTGATCGTGGACGAAGAGCATCGCTTCGGGGTCAGGCAAAAGGAGGCGCTCAAGGCGTTGCGTGCCGAGGTCGACGTTCTCACGCTGACCGCCACGCCGATCCCGCGCACGCTGGCAATGTCGCTCGAAGGGCTGCGCGATCTCTCCGTCATCGCCACCGCCCCGTCGCGGCGATTGGCGATCAAGACCTTTGTCATGCCCTACTCGCAAGGCGTAATCCGCGAAGCCATGATGCGTGAGCTGAAACGCGGCGGACAGATCTACTTTCTGCACAACGACGTGCAAAGCATCGACGCCCAGTTCGAGAAGCTTCGCGAGCTGGTGCCCGAAGCGCGGATCGCAATCGCGCATGGCCAGATGCCGGAGCGCGCGCTGGAGCTTGTCATGCGCGAGTTCCTGCAACAGCGCCACAACGTACTGCTTTGCTCGACCATCATCGAGAGCGGCATCGATATTCCCACCGCAAATACGATTCTCATCGATCGCGCCGATAAGTTTGGTCTGGCGCAACTGCATCAATTGCGTGGCCGGGTTGGACGCTCCCATCATCAGGCCTACGCTTACCTGCTGACACCACCAGCCGATGCGCTCGGGACGGGAGCGAAAAAACGCCTGGAGGCGATCCAGATGATGGAGGAGCTCGGTTCCGGCTTCTACCTCGCCATGCATGATCTGGAGATTCGCGGTGCCGGCGAAGTCCTCGGCGATGAGCAGAGCGGTGAGATGCAGGAGATTGGTTTTAATCTCTATGCTGACATGCTGAACACCGCGGTGCGCGCACTCAAGGCGGGGCGAGAACCCGATCTGTCGCGACCGCTGGAGGTGACCACCGAAGTCAATCTGCATACGCCCGCTTTGTTGCCGACCGAATATTGCGCTGACGTGCATGAACGCCTGGTGCTGTATAAACGACTGGCGCACTGTCCGAACGAAGATGCGCTGACATTGCTCCAGGAAGAGCTCGTCGATCGGTTCGGCCCACTCCCGACAGCGGCTGAAGCGCTGGTCGCGAGCCACCGGCTGCGCATGCTCGCCAAGCCGCTTGGTGTCCAGAGGGTCGATGCCTCCGCCGAATCCATCGCGCTTACGTTCGAGCAACATCCGGCGGTCGATCCGGCGCGCATTATTCAGCTCATCCAGAAACACAAGCACTGGAAGCTGGCCGGCCCCAACCGCCTTCGCGTGGAAGCGAAATCGGCCAGCGTTCCTGAGCGCGCGCGGGCAGTTCGCGACATTATCGGACTGCTCCGCCAGAAAGTGTCGTGAACGCCCCGGTATTGGCCTTCCTGTCGGTGGCGCTCGCATTGAACCTTGCGACGGCGCGCGCGGCCGCACCACACCAAACACCTGACCAACTGACCGAGCATGCGCTCGCGATTGCGCAGGCCGGAAAAACCGCCGAGGCCCGGGAAATCCTGTTGCCCCTTGCAGAGGGCGGAAACCCCGATGCACAGTTCGGACTGGGCATGTTGCTGGAGAGCGCGTTCAGTCGCCCGTCGGAGGCTGCGCTTTGGTATCGACGCGCCGCGGTCATCGGGCATGCCGCTGCAGAGAACAACCTTGGCGCGCTGTTCTTCGACGGTCGCGGGGTTCCGCGCAGCGCTGCGGAGGCGATCCGGTGGTATCAAATCAGCGCGGATCGCGGCCATGCCCCGGCGCAATACAACCTCGGCATGATGATCGGACGCGGACAGGGCACCAAAGCCGATCCCGTCGAGATGGTCAAGTGGCTGGAACGCGCGGCACAGGGTGGGCACGATCGCGCCCAGGCGCAGCTCGGGCGACTCTACCTCGAAGGCGTAGGGGTGGAACCTGATCTGAAGAAGGCGCGCCACTGGTTCGAAAAATCCGCTGAACAAAACAATCTTTGGGGCCAGTACTACCTTGGTTTGCACCTCAAACGCGGTGAAGGTACCTCGCGCGACCTTGCGGGCTCGTTCAGTTGGTTCGAGAAAGCCGCTTCACAAGGGCACATCCTGTCGGCGTACGAGCTCGCGGTCGCCTACGACCTGGGCCTTGGCGTGCCCACCAATCCTGACCTTGCGATGAAACACTACAAGAGCGCCGGCGAGCGCAATCATGTGCCGTCGATTCGACGGCTCACTGCGATCTATGCGCGAGGAGAGCTCGGACTGCCGATCGATCAGGCCCTCGCTCGCTATTGGGGTAGGAAGTTGAACGCCGCTGTGCGCGAAAAACTGCCGGAGCTCTGATGGATCTCGACCTGATTATTCAAGGCAGTGGTGCGGATCACGCGACCGCTGAAGCGCTCGCGACAAGGGTACGGGCCAACGAGTCCGAGCAGGTCGGCCCCGATGCGTTTCGGCTTCTCAATCCGCGGTTGACCGAAGAGATCCCGTCCTATCTTGCGGATACTCGGATCGATCACGCGCTCGTGCCTGCAACGCGATGCCTCGCTGAATTTCGCCTCGTCGCGATGGACATGGACTCGACATTGATCACGATCGAGTGCATCGACGAGCTGGCCGATCTGGTCGGGAAGAAAAGAGAAGTCGCGGCAATCACCGCGGCGGCAATGCGGGGTGAGCTCGATTACCCGGCCAGCTTGCGGCAACGGGTCCATGCACTGGCCGGGATCGACGTGGCTGCCGTCGAGTCGGTCTATCTCAATCGACTGCGGCTTTCACCCGGCGCCGAAGCGATGTTGGCGCGGCTGCAAGCATTGCGTATCAAAACGCTGCTCGTGTCGGGGGGATTTACATACTTCACAGAGCGCCTGAAGCAACGCCTCGGCCTTGACTTCGCCCACTCGAATTCGCTCGAAATCGAACACGACCGACTCACCGGCCGCGTGGTCGGAGACATTCTGGATGGCGCCGGCAAGGCACGCGTGATGATTGATACCGCGAAACATCTCGGCGTTGGCCCCGAGCAGATCATCGCGATCGGTGATGGCGCCAACGATCTGCCGATGATGGCCGAAGCCGGCGTGTCCATCGCCTATCACGCCAAGCCCACGGTGCAGAAGAAGGCAACCTACTGCTTCAATCATGTAGGACTTGACGGCCTCCTGAATCTCTTTCGCTGAAGAGATCCCTCGCGCGCCTATTTCTCGCCGACTCTGCGAAGGCGTGGTTCGAGTGGCCCGTCCGGCGTGGACCGCTCGGCGAGCAATCGCTCGAGCTCGGCAATGCGTGCTGCTGCATCGTTCAACCGACGCTCCATATCCGCGCCGTGGTCGGTAAGGCCGCGAATGGCCTGCGCCACCGGATCATCATCGCCATTGGAAACCGCATAGGCAGAGAATCCAAGCTTCTCGGCGTGCGCTTCGCGCGCCTGATCGGCGTTCGCCTCGATGATGCGAGCCGGAATGCCAACGGCTGTTGCGCCTGCGGGCACATCTTTCACGACCACCGCATTGGAGCCGATCTTGGCGTTGTCGTTGATCACGATCGGGCCAAGCACCTTTGCGCCGGCACCAATCACGACGCCGTTGCGCAATGTGGGATGTCGCTTGCCCTTGTTCCAGGATGTCCCGCCAAGGGTTACGCCGTGATAGAGGGTGCAGTCATCGCCGATCTCGGCCGTTTCGCCGATCACGACACCCATGCCGTGGTCGATGAACAACCGCCGGCCGATCGTGGCGCCCGGATGAATCTCGATCCCGGTGAGGAAACGCCCCACATGCGACAAGAGGCGGGCGAGCCAGCGGAACCGCCATCCCCATAATGCATGCGCAATGCGATGCAATTGCAATGCGTGGAATCCCGGGTAACACGTGAGCACCTCCCACACCGTTCGAGCAGCGGGATCCCGCTCGAAAATGCAGTCGATGTCTTCACGAAAATGGGTTGGCATGGCGGGTACCGTTTCGCAGTCGCTGTGACGGAGCCGGGTCACCAGCGAACATGGCGTTGATAGCGCTGAAAGTCGAATTGTGGGCGGGCGCAGCGCCAGGGTCAATCGGATTCGACAGTCGATCCATCATCAGGCCGTCCGCGAATTCGCAGGCCCGATTTTGCCGCATGCGCTTCAAGGTTATTCAATAGCCCACGAAGAATGTTGATTTCCTCGCGTTCGAGATTGGCGCGACCGCATAAGCGGCGCAGTCGTTCCATGAGCTTTCGCGGGTTGTTTCGATCTAGAAAACCGCTATCGCCTAACGCGCGTTCGAAGTGCACATACAGACCTTCCAGTTCCTCGAATGTCCCCGGCGCAAATTTGTCAGGGATTCCGGCGCGCGCGCGGCCGGACGTTGCGCCGACGCCTTCGCTCGCGAGGCGCAACTCATATGCGATCACCTGCACCGCCGCAGCAACATTGAGTGACGAGTAGGCCGGATTCGCGGGGATTTCCACGATGCGCCGGCATCGCAGAATCTCGTCATTCCGAAGTCCACTTTCCTCGTTGCCGAACACGAACGCCACCGGCCCACTTGCAGCGGCCTCAACTGCCTCGCGCGCAGCGGCGCGTGGCGAGAGGACGACCGGACCCATCTCTCTTGGCCGCGCAGTGAGCGCATAGGCGGTGATCGTTCCCTCGAGCGCTGCATCGACCGAGGACACCAGCCGGGCGTTGCAGAAGACGTCGACCGCCCCGCTTGCCATCGCAATGGCATCGCGATCGGGGAATCGATTCGGCGCCACGAGACAGAGCACCGAGAGTCCCATCGTCTTCATCGCCCGCGCCGTGGACCCGATATTTCCCGGATGACTCGTGTGTGAAAGTACGATGCGTACGTTGTCGAGCCGCGATGTTCCCGCACTCAATTGGATTCGATCCCTCTTGGATATTCCGTGAATCGCCCGCGATCGGAGCGAAGCTGCGGCCACGATCCGTTACACTCGCACGGTTTTGCTTGCCGATTTCAAGCCCTGCACACGATTGCGGCGGCCTGGGATTCGGATCCGGCGTTCCTTCCATCGGACCTTCCGCTCCATGCCTATTCTCCACCCCATGCTCACGGCCGCGGTCAAAGCGGCGAGGAAGGCGGGCTCGATCGTGAGCCGTGCCACGCTCAATCTCGATACGATCACCGTCACGACCAAGCGGAAGAACGATTTCGTTACCGAAGTGGACAAGGCCGCCGAAGAAGCCATTATCGACATCATCCGGAAAGCGTACCCCGACCACGGTATTCTTGCAGAGGAGTCGGGCGCATCGGGCAAATCGGACGCCGAACATGTCTGGATCATCGATCCGCTCGATGGCACAACGAACTTCATCCACGGCTTTCCCCAGTACGCGGTGTCGATCGGGGTCACGCACAAGGGCATCCTCGCGCACGGCGTCATCTTCGATCCGGTGAAAAACGAACTGTTCACCACCAGCCGGGGGAAAGGCGCCTACCTGAATGATCGGCGTATGCGTGTCTCCGGCCGGATCGGGCTCAAGGCCTCGCTGATCGGGACGGGATTCCCGTTTCGCGAGATCGATAACTTCGACGAATATATGGCGATGTTCAAATCGGTCACGCGCGAGACCGCCGGCATTCGGCGCGCGGGCTCGGCAGCCCTCGATTTGGCCTATGTTGCCGCCGGCCGCCTCGACGGATTCTGGGAGATCGGACTCTCGCCGTGGGATATCGCCGCCGGCGCGCTGATGATCCAGGAAGCTGGCGGCTTGATCAGCAACCTTGACGGCGACGGCGATTTTCTCAATGCCGGCAATGTCGTGTGCGGCTCACCCAAGGTGTTCACACCGCTTCTGCAACTCGTGGGGAAACACTGGAAGACGCGCCAGGCTCCACTCACCGTATCGCCGCATTGACCCGCGGCATCACCTCGTTGGCCATCAGCTCCATCGAGCGTTTCGCAAGTTTCTCGTCGACCCAATCCATGCCGGCGTAGACGATCTCACCCAAATCTCCAACCTTTTCGCGGAACGCGAGAAGCTGGTCGACCACCTTGTTGACCGTGCCGTAGATCACCAGGCGATCCAGCACGAAATCGGGGGTGAGCTGATCGTCAGGCTGGTCCGCCGATTCCTTGAAGACGACGTGTCGCCCACCTTTCGTGAGCTTCGTTTGCAGTTGGCGGTAGTAGAACCGATAGGGACTGTTCGCGTCGTGCCGCCCGTAGGACGCCGCGACCTTCTCATCATCGGCAACGAAGATCGTTCGTGCGACCCGCCAGTCCGCCGCGCTCGCGTTGATCCCCGCCTTCGCTTTGCCTTCGACGTAATTCTTCCAATGACTCGGCAGCCAATGCGGCAGCAGAAAATTCGCGGAAAGCGGATGAAAATCGCGCTCGCCCATGGCAATTACACCCTTCGAGAAGGGCGCGACCACGGTACCGACGATTTCGGGCCGCGGCTTCTGAAACGGCTTGGCCATGATGCCTGTGCCGATTTCGCGGTCGAGGAATTTGCGGGTGGTGACTTTGAATCGATTGTTCGGGAAATCGATGTCGTACGGCGGATCGCGCTCCCAGATCGCGAGGATCACATCGATGGCCTCGGCGAACATCTTGTTGCGATCCTCGGCGAGGATGCCGAGTGCTTCCGCATCGGAGGGCAATGCGCCCGGGCTCACACCGAGAATGAAACGCCCCTCGGCAAGATGATCGAGCATCGCGGCCTGCGTCGCGACCAACACCGGATGCATTTGCGAGAGATTGGTGGTGCCGGTGCCAAGTTTGATGGTCTTGGTCGAATGGATCAAGGTCGCCAGAAACAGCATGCTGTTCGTGACGTTCTCGGCCTGGTCGGTCAAGTGTTCGCCGACATACGCGTCGTAGAACCCGAGCTTGTCGGCAAGGATGATCGCCTCGCGATCCTCGCGCAAAGTCTGGGTGGGACTGCGATGCAACGGGTGCACCGGCATCGTGAAGTAGCCTAGTCTCATTGTTCTCACCAATTGCCGCGAGGGAAACTGCGACCGCGAGGGAAACTGCGACCGCGGGGGAAACTGCGACCGCGGGGGAAACTGCGCATTTGACGCCCCGGAGTCTACCGAAAGTCGAGGTCGGATGGTCCCCCATTTTGGCTTGCGGGCACGGGCCGATCATTGACATCGTCTATCATTTCAACACCCTAAGGAATCCCCGCAATTGAATTTCGCCGTCCTGCGCCATCGCGATTTCGCACTGTTCCTCAGTGGCAACGCGCTTTCATGGCTCGGGTCGTGGATGCAGCGCATCTCGATCGGATGGCTGTCGTGGGATCTCACCCACTCGTCGCTTTGGGTCGGACTGATCTCGCTTGCAATGTACGCGCCGGTCATCGTGCTTGGACCGTTGTTTGGCGTGCTGGCGGATAAGCTCGATCGCCGGTGGCACGGCGTCATCGTCAATGCAATACAGATGCTGCTTGCAATGACGCTCTTTGGGATCAGCATCGCCGGATTCATGCGAATCGAGCTTTTGTTCTCCGTTTGCATCGTCATCGGTATCGCGGGCGCGGCCTATCAACCCGTTCGACTGTCGCTGGTCAACGACATCGTCCCGCGTGAGCTGCTAACCCAGGCGATCGCGGTGAATTCCGTGGTCTTCAATGCGTCACGGTTCGTCGGCCCGGCATTGGGTGGCATTGCCATCGCATCGCTCGGGGTGGCGTCAACCTTCGCGATCAATGCGATCACCTATGTCGGTGTGATCAGCGCGCTATGGGTGGTCGTACTCAGGCCGACTACGCATCGGCATCATTCGAGCGGATTCTTCGCTGATCTGCTCGCGGGTTTGCGCAATGTGGCTGCGCATCGAGCCATTCGAAGCTTCATGTTGATGGGCGCGATCACCTCCGTGCTCGCTCGCGGCGTGCTCGAATTGCTGCCGGTATTCGCCGATGCCGTTTTTCTGCAAGGCGCGAGCGGCCTTGCGACCCTGACTTCGGCGGGCGGCATCGGCGCGGTGGTGGCAGGACTCACGGTTTCCCGATTCAACGACACTTCGAAACTACCTCGTCTGTCACGTCGCAGCGCATTCGCAGCCGGAGCGATCCTGATCATGCTGGGACTCACGACGAATTTCTGGCTCGGTGTGTTCCTAGTATTTGCAATCGCAGTGGCAACGACGCTTTGCATGGTCAGCATGCAGATTGCCGTGCAATCCGCGGTCGACGACCAGTTTCGCGGGCGCGTGATGAGCCTTTGGGGCGTCATTGCAATGGGGGGTCCCTCCATCGGCGGCGCGGCGATCGGCGCAATTGCCCAGTTCACCGGAATGGCCGGCGTGACGATCACCTGCGGCGTGCTGGGGATGGCGGCGGTTTGGATGGCCGCGCGGGCGGAACGACACCATCGCGGCCATTGACTTCGGATGCGGCATGGCGCGGCCACCGAATGGCATTCCCTTCACGCCATCCTACCGCTTGAGCTTCCCGTCAAACGCATACCGGACGGCGATCCAACCGGCGCGGGGCGCGCCCGGCGCGCGGAACTGCTCGGCCGCCACCGCGTTGGCGTCGAACGTGCGTCCGGGACCGTTGAAGAAGTTCTCCCCGAGTACGCCGATGGATTCGTACTTGCGGTTGAAGACGTTATCCACTTTCAGAATCAAATCCCAGCGTTGTGTGATCGCATAACCGCTCGATAGATGCACGACCCGGTACGCAGGCAACCGGCCATTCGCGTCTTCGTTGTTCTCATCGCCCCGCGCCACCTGCTCGCCGAACTGATTGACCACTACGGCCATCGACCATTGCGATGTGAGGGCGTACTCGGCACGCAGCTTGACGGAATAGAACGGAATGCCCGGAATTCGATTGCCGGGTCCAACCTGAATATCGCCGTTTGCATCGGCCGACGAGTTGTTCGAGCTCCGCACCGTGAAGCTGGAATCGTAGCGTGCATTGATGCGTGAGAATCCGAGTGTCAGCTTTAGGGGCCCCGGGCTCCACGATCCACCCAAATCGAACCCCGTACGTTGCGAACGTCCGATGTTCTGAAAGAAGCCTGCGTTGATCGCACCGCCGCTCGAAACGAACTGAATATCGTCGTTGAGCACTGTCCGAAAGACATTCAACGTCACGCCGGCGTTCGCGGCAGGCTTGGTGCGCAGGCCGGCTTCGATCGTCTTCGCGACCACCGGCTTGAGGGGCGGATCGGCGAGAAAGCTGATCGGCAGCCTGCAAGGCGCGGTCGGATCCGCGCACGTCAGCTCCATCGGTGAAGGCGCCCGCATACCTTCGTTGTAATTGACGTAATAGGTAGCGCGACGGTCCGGGTTGAACGCCAATCCGATCGCCGGATTGAAGCGCTTGAATGTGTGATCACCGTCCAGTCCCGCGGACGCCCCCGATGCATCGCGAATCCGCACCTGGGCGATGTTGTATCGGCCGGATACGACGGCACTTAGTCGCTCCGTCGCCTGGATATTGTTCGTGGCATACAAGCCGTGATACGTATTGACTGTCTTCGCCCGGGTCACCGCATCGAACGGTTGCGTACCGATCGTGTTGCGGTCGCTCGTGAATGCGGCCTCCGCTTGGTCTTGTTCGTAAAGCGAGCGCCCTTGGTCAAGCGCGGCCCCGATCGTGAGACGATTCGAGCGATCCATCATCTTGAAGTCGCTGGTGAGTTGAACCGATGCGCCAACCATATGCTCGCGCACTTTCGATCGGTCGAGAAATCCGGTTGAATTGCCGGGGCCAACCCCTGCGAGCGGATCGAATGCGTCGTTGACATTGCTCGAGAGATTGTCTTGCGCAAACGAACGTGCGTAGAGATTGACCGACCCGAGGATCGACGCAGACAGATATCGCGAGCCGCGCAGCGTGACGAGGAGCGCCGAATTATCGGTCCGATCCGGATAGGAATACGGTTGTCTTCGATCGCCAAGCATCGACAGCGGAAGCGCCTGCGTCCCTTGCAAGGTATTGTCCGCGAGCACGATCGACAAATCGACGTCAGTCTTGTCATCCTGCCAGCCCGTCTTGCCGAAGAATTGCCGCAACCGGCTTGACGAATGGGATCGCCAGCCATCTTCATCCAGCGCATTCATCGCCATGAAGTAGTCCGACCGCTCGCCATGCCCACCGCTTTGTGCTTGCAATCCGCGACGGCCCCATGCGCCGCCGATCAGCTGCGCGGACTGTCCGGGATAGCTGAAACCTGACTTGGTGTGGAGCGTCAACGCGCCGCCCAGTGTATTGAGGCCAAAGAGCGGATTTGATCCGGATAGCAGATGCGCGCTCGAGATCGCATTCGCTGGGATGAGATCCCAATTGACTGCATCGCCGAACGCTTCGTTGATGCGAACGCCATCGAGGTAGATCGAAAGTCCCTGCGGGGAGCCAAGCAGGGGGGACGCGGTGAATCCGCGGAAAACCAGCTCGGGTTGATGCGCGTTGCCCTGCCCCTGCCCAATGCTCACCCCGGAAGTCGCGCGCTCGAGATGTTCAGAAAGACTGGACGGGCGGTCCCGCTCGATTTCAGCATCCGTCATGCTGTGCACCTGACCCGGCACGTCTCTCAGTGGCGTGGTGAGGCCCGGCAACGGGGTCGTTCCGACCACTTCGACGGATGGCAACTCAATCGCAGTCGCGGGATTGGGTACGACACCTTGCGCATTGACCGGGTGGCCGACCAATCCGGAGGCGATCGTGCAGACGATCGTGGCGATCAAACGCTGTGCTTCGCGAGAAGCGGCGCCAGGACGCATCGGATACTGCTCCTCTTTTGTGCGGCTGTGGGCGGCTGTGGGCGGCTTCGCGTCGGGCCACGCACTATCGCAGTTTGCCGCAGAATCCCACGCTTCGGGTCGCGGAGCTTCCGGTTCATACAGGGGCGATGGTTCAATTTTCGCATGGTTGCGATGACCGCCTTACTGCCTCGGAATCTTTCGGCTTCGGCTTGACCGCTCCGGCCGGAACCTGATATGCATTTTCTGGATACTCGACAAACATGGCAACGTTCTCGCCCACGCCGCTGAAGCGCACCGCAATCGTCACCGGCTCGGGCCGCAATATCGGACGCGCCGTCGCGCTCGCGCTTGCCCGGGAATTCGGGCAGGATGGCATCACCGCGAACACGGTCGCCCCCGGCGCGATTGATACCGTGCGGGACTGGTCGCAGTACAAGCATCAGCCACGCGAAAAATTGGTGAAGGAGATACCGCTCGGCCGATTCGGCCACGTAAGCGAGATCGCCGCGGCATGCACGTATCTTTGCTCCGACGGGGGCGGCTTCGTGTCCGGTCAGGTCCTTCATGTCAACGGCGGTCACTACATGTACTAGGCGTTTGCGCAGCAGAGCGCGCAGAGACCACTTCCAACAAGCAAATATCCGACAAACACATCAATCATGAATCCGCAAATCGAAAAAGTCAGATCCCTGCCCGGTACGTTCCTCTTCGATCTGGATCGCAGCGCTCGGGGCATGCGCCTCAACCGCTTTCTTTGCGGGCTTGCGCGGCCGGAAAACCGTTCGCTGTTCAAGAGCGATCCGGAGGCGGCATTCACGCATGCCGGCCTATCCGCAGACGAGCGTGCGATGGTCCGCGCGTTGGACTGGAAGGCGATGGCGTCCTACGGTGCAAATTTCTTCGCGCTGGAGAAACTCGGCCGTGTGAGTGCCGTCGGCAATCCCGCGATGTGCGCACAGATGCGCGGCGAGCCTCTGGAAGATTTCTTGAAAACCCGGCGCGTGCCTGACGCGCGCTGAATCCTGCAATCGACGAAAGCGTTCCCAAATGGCCACGATCATTGGCGGCATCGGTACTTCCCATACACCCACGATCGGCATCGCATTCGATCAAGGCAAGCAGCAGCATCCCGCCTGGTCGCCCCTTTTCAAGGGATACGATCCGATCGTCGAATGGCTCGCACGCATGCAACCCGATGTGCTCGTGATGTTCTACAACGACCACGCGAACACATTCTTCTTCGACCACTATCCAACCTTCGCGGTGGGCTTGAGCGCGCAACATACGGTCGCCGATGAAGGGCTTGGCCTGCGGCCGGTGCCGCCGGTGAACGGCCATCCCGGCCTCGCCCGCCATCTCGCCGAATCGCTGGTCACCGACGAGTTCGACATCTCGGTCTTCACGGATCTCCCGATCGACCACGGTTGTTTCTCGCCGCTCTCGGTCATGTGGCCGGAACACAAGACCGGCTGGCCGGGTGCGATCCTGCCGATCGAGATGAACGTGCTCCAGCATCCGATGCCCACGCCGCGCCGCTGCTTCAAGCTCGGTCAGGCGGTGCGCAAAGCCATCGAGTCCTATCCTGAAGACCTAAACGTCGTGGTCGTCGGAACAGGCGGTCTTTCCCATCAACTCTCCGGGGAGCGCGCCGGCTTCAACAATAGCGAATGGGATCTGCGATTTCTCGACCTGCTGGCAAGCGACCCCGAAACGCTCGCCAATATGACGCATGGCGATTTCATCGAGCTTGGTGGCAGCGAGGGTGCGGAGGTGATCATGTGGCTCGCGATGCGGGGGGCGTTGAGCAGTAACATCGAGAAGCTGCACCAGAACTACTATCTCGCAATGACCGCCGCATGGGCCGTTCAACTCTTCGAGGAGCCGGCTGCCAAGGATAGGAAAGGCCGGCGAAGGACCTCGGTCAGTGATCGTGTCGGTGCATGACCCAGGATCGACGAGCGCGAATTGCGCCAGCCGATCCAGAAAAAAGACCAGGGAGAAATCCAGGCCGGACTTCACCTCGTCCATCATCCGTTCCCACCACGAGTGGCTATTGCCCGGTAGCAAGTACCCCGGGATATCGTCACCCATGATCAATGCAATCGCCAAAGGGAGATCTCGCAGTGTTGAAAATAGTCGTGGTAGGCACCGGCTGGTGGGGCATGGAGCTTGGCAAGGCGGCCAAGTCCGTCACCGATAAGGTCGAGCTTCTTGGCTGCACGTCGCTTTCAACCGATGAATGCGAGCGCTTTCGCTCGTCCTACGGCGGCAAGATCTATCCTTCGTTCGAAGCCGTGCTTGCGGATCGAAACGTCGATGCCGTGCTGCTCGCGACACCCCATTCATCGCATTGGAAGCAGATTGTCGCGGCGGCGGAAGCCGGCAAACACGTGTTTTGCGAGAAGCCTTTCACCTTGACCGTCGATACCGGCACGCAGGCAATTGCCGCATGCGAGAAGCGGGGCGTGGTGCTTGGCGTTGGACACAATCGCCGTTACATCGAAGGCGCACGAAAGATGAAGGCGCTCGTGGATGCGGGCGAGCTCGGGACGATCCTGCATGTGGAAGCCAACTACTCAGGCAATCTGGAGGGGCGTTATCCGCCAGATCATTGGCGCGTCCAGCAAGATGAGATTCCTTGCGCCGGACTCACACCCATGGGACTGCACATGGTCGACACACTCACCTGGATCCTTGGACCAATGACGCGACTCACCGCGCTCGCGAAACATCGTGCCCTTTCGCATCCGATCAACGACACCTGCGCGGTTCTCTTCGAGCTCGAAAGCGGCGCAACCGGATCGCTTGGTACCCATCTTGCCTGCGCGATGACGGCGATCCTGCGCATCTATGGCAGTCGGGCCGTGCTCGAATCGCGCAATAATTTCACCGAAGTATCTATCGAACCGACCGATCCGAATGCGCCACGTACAACGCATCGGTTTATCGTCGACAACGGTCTGCCCCAGGAACTCTCCGCACTCGCCGATGCCTGCGCCAAGAAGGCACCCTACCCGGTACGGCCGGCCGAAGCGCTGCGCAACGTGGCCGTGCTTGAAGCGATTCAACAGTCGTCGAGCGCTAATGGGGCGTGGCGTGAAGTGCGGCGCATCGCTATGGCGACATAGAATCGGGGCCTTCGAACGCATTGTCATGGGATCGCATTGATGTCCGCCTCAAATCTCGTCGCACTCGTAACAGGCGCTGCCACCGGCATTGGGCAGAGCGCGGTCATGGCGCTCGCCCGCGCCGGCTACAACGTGGTCGTCAATTACGCATCGAGCGAGAAGGCCGCCCGCGATACGGCGGCGCAGGCGGAGGCGCTCGGGGTGCAAACATTGCTGGTCAAATGCGACGTGAGCGATGAAGCAGGTGTGCGCGCCATGCTCGCGAAAACCGCAGAGAAATTCGGCCATCTCGATGCGCTCGTCAACAATGCCGGGACCACCGCATCCTGGAAGCCCAAGGATCTCGAGACCTTGTCGCTGGATGAATGGGATCGTGTGTTCGCCGTCAATGTACGTGGGCTTTTCCAGGTAACGCGGGCGTCGATTCCGCTCCTGAAGAAGGGCACCAATCCTTCTATTGTCAACACGGCGAGCATCGTCGGCCTGCGGCCGGGGCCGCAGCCGCTGCCGTACGCAGCCAGCAAGGCAGCGGTGGTCAATCTGACCAAGACGCTCGCATGGAATCTCGCGCCGGATATTCGGGTGAACGCGGTGGCGCCGGGCTGGATGGAGGGCGACTGGATGAAACGCATGCTCCGGGACAAGTACGACGACCTGATGGGCAAGCGTGCGAAAGCGACGCCGCTGCGAAGAGTCGTTACCGCTGACGATGTTGCCGAGACGATCATGAGCCTCGTGCAGTCGAATCGCTTCGTGACCGGCGAAATCATCGTGATCGACGGCGGATTCACCGCGTCGACTTGACCCTAAGCCGGCGGAGCCAGAACCAAACAGGGAATGCGCGCTAATGAGGCCGGGAAAAGATTTCGTAGGAACAAGGGGAGCGCTCCCCTTGTATATCCCCCGTGTTGGAACAAGGGGATCTCGCGACCCCCTTGTAGATCCCCCCCATCTTCGCCAAAAGTGTCGCGATTTGATTTGTACGTGACTAGAGAGGGATTGAACACATGCTCGAAGGCGTCGTCCCGTTTCCACCGGAATTCGCCAAGCGTTATCGCGAACGTGGCTACTGGCAGGACAAATCCATCGCGGCCGAATTCGCGGTGGTGTTGGAGCGGTTCGCCGATCGCACCGCGCTGATCGACGGCGAGCGACAGTACACCTATCGCGATATCGATCGGATCACCGACAATCTCGCGCTCAATCTTCTCGACATCGGGCTGTCGCCGCTCGATCGCGTCGTCCCGGTACTCCCGAATGTCGCCGAGTTCGTGCTGCTCTACTTTGCATTGCAGAAGATCAGCGCGATCCCGATCGCCGCTTTGGTCTCGCATCGCTATGCGGAAGTGAGCCAGTTCGTCGCGCTGTCCGGTGCGACCACTTGCGTCTATCCGGAAGCACAAGCCGATTTTCGCTTTGGTCCGATGATCGAACGCATTGCCAACGAAACGCCGGCGCTCAGGTTGAGAATCGTCCTCGGCAATGCCGGCCCGGGCGAGCATTCGCTCCAGAAGCTGATCGAGCAGCCGGCCCGCTTGCCTCGAACCGCGCTCGATCGCATCACGATCGACCCGACGGATCCTTGCATCTTCCAGTTGTCAGGCGGCACGACCGGCATTCCGAAGTTGATTCCGCGCACGCACAACGATTACGCCTACAACTCGAAAACCGCCGCGCCGGTGTGCGCTGTAACGAGCGAATCCGTGCTCCTGCTCGCACTGCCCGTTGCACACAACTTGCCGCTTGCGTGCCCCGGTATCCAAGGCTACTTCTTCAATGGCGGCAAAGTCGTTCTCTCGCCGACCACGCGACCGGAAGCGCTGTTCAAGTTCATCGAAGCGCATCGGGTAACCCATCTGAAGGTTGTGCCGGCCTTGCTGATCCGCCTCATCAACGATCCGTCGATCGGTCACTACGACCTATCTTCATTGCGGCTGATCCAGTCGGGCGGTCAGCGCATGCAGCCGGAAGTGCGGCTGCGTACCCATCAGCTCATTCCAAGCGCATTCGTTCAGGAGAATTTCGGGATGTCCGAAGGCGTCCTGATGTTCGTGCGACTCGATGATCCGGATGAGGTCAAGCTCGAGACGTGCGGGCGGCCCATCTGTCCGGATGATGAAGTCAAGCTTTGCGACGACGAGGGCCGTGAGGTCGCGTTCGGTGAGACCGGGGAGCTTTGCTGCCGCGGGCCCTATACCCTGCGCGGCTATTTCGGTGTGCCCGAGTACAACGCGCGTCAATTCACACCGGACGGCTTCTACCGTTCCGGAGATCTGATGCGGCAGCACCGTTCCGGCAACTTCGTTGTCGAAGGCCGAAAAAAGGATCTGATCAATCGCGGCGGCGAAAAAATCAGTGCGGAAGAAATTGAGAATCTCATCCTCATGCATCCGTCGGTGCAGAACATCGCCTGTGTGCCGATGCCGGATCCAAACCTTGGCGAGAAGATGTGTGCGTTCGTGATCCTGAAGAGAGGCAAAGCGCTGACCTTGAAAGACCTGGTCGCCTTTTTGATGGACAAAGAGATCGCCAAATTCAAGCTACCCGAGCGGCTGGAGATCGTTGCTGATTTTCCGGTTTCGACATTCGGCAAGGTTTCCAAAAAGGCGCTTGGCGAGCAGGTTGCGGCGAAGCTTGCCGCCGAGCAAGGGTCCCGATAATTTCATTCATCACGTCGACGCCAACCCATCATGCGCATCATCGATTTGCACTGTTATCCCGGCACCACCGAGTGGATCAACTGCCAGGGCCCCTATGTCGAAGCCTTGGCGAAGTACTGGAATCGCCAATGGGTCGGCAAAACAGAGGAAGCCGTGCTCGACGATTTCACGAAGGCTGGTGTCGATGCTTGTCTGGTCG
>JANMUI010000344.1:0-9316 GCA_031391405.1 Betaproteobacteria bacterium | reverse complement strand
GGGTCTGCTTGAATTCATTTCGACATTATCTTGCAAGTCCGTGCGAAACGGCAAGGCGCCGGGACACTGGTCCCGGATTTTGATCTTCCTCGATGCTGCATTCGTTTGTCCTCGGGACCTGCGCCCCATGCACGCGGGGTGCGTGGGGCGCACAATAATGTCGAATCGCAATCATTTGACGACCTCACGCTCATCGCACACGACACCTCCCGAAAATCCGACGGCAATCACAGGAGATCAGCCATGCCACATATCGACACCGGTCGCTTCCAGATCCACTATGTCGAGGAAGGAAAGGGGTTCCCGGTCATTCTGATCCATGGCCTTGCGGGCGACTGGACCGCATGGAAGCCCTATCTCGCGGCCCTGAAGGACCACTATCGAGTCATCGCGTTCGACAATCCCGGTTCCGGGCAAAGCTCAGCGGTCTCCGGGCCGGTGACGATGCGCGAAATCGGTGCCGCGGCGCTTACCTTGATGGATAAGATCGGGGTGGACTCGGCGCATGTGATCGGACGCTCGATGGGCGGCGCGGTGGCCCAGGAGATGACCTTCGCAGCCCCGCAGCGCATCCGGTCGATCGCGATGGCGGCCTCGTTCGCCAAGCTCGATCGGATGGGCGAACAGGTGATCAGGAACTCGAAGGCGATTATCGGCTGGCGCAACAACTGGCAGGAATGGGCGAAGGTATGCGCGCCATGGTTCGTGTCGCCGAAATTCTACAACGAGCATCCGGAAGCGATCGCCACGATCGAAACGCTGCTCGGCGACCCGAGCCGCGATCAGATGTCCTATGCGCACCTCGCAGATGCAGTGTGCGCGTACAACTCGCTCGACCAAATCGGTGCGATCAAATGCCCAACCCTTATCATGGCCGGCCGCCTCGATCCGATCTGCTCGATGGTGTCGACGGATTGGATGGTGAAGCGCCTGCCTTCGGCGGAGCTCGTCGTGTTCGAGGAGAGCAGCCATTTCTTCCTGATGGAAGAGGCCGCAAAGGCGATGGCCACGATCACCGGCTGGCTCAAGCGGCACACGGCATAACGCGCGCGTGCACCGCTCACCGGGAATTCAGCGCAGCCCGTTACTCTGCGATTCGGCGCTATGCGATCCCATCGTAGAACGACGCGACGATCTGATGAAACACCGCCGGATCCTCGCGAAACGGAAGCGCGCCGGTGCGGTTGATGAGATGAAACTGCGTCGCAGGCTGGCGCGCCGCGACCAGTCGATACAACCACAACGCCTGATCGATAGTGCCGAGCGGATCGTCGCCACCCCAGATCACCTGCACCGGCACGGGGATGCCGTTCTCCCTGCATGTTTCGTAGAAGCGCGCTTTCGCCTGCGTCACGCCCGCGAAAAACGCATCACCTCCAGGCCGCCCATCCAAGAACAACTTCGCGGAACGATGCGGTTCGCCGCCGGCGGCCTCGACACACGCATCGAGCAGTTGGCGATCGACGTGATGGTGCGCATAAGAGATGCGCTCGAGCGCCCAGGCCTGCGAATGCCGGCTCCACATCGGTGCAGGCGGATAGGCAAAAGTGAGGTTCTCGACCATGTCGCCCGAAGGCGCGGCGGACACGCATGCGATCGTGCTGACCGCGGACACGCGATCAGGCATTGCGGTAGCAAGCGCGAGCGCGATAAGCCCGCCCAGATCGTGCCCGACCAAGTGGCTGCGCGCGATCCCAAGCGCCTCAAGGGTTGCGCGCACATGGGCGACGATGGCATCCACCGTCAAACCAGCGGCCGGAACGCCCGTGCCGCCCGCACCCGGCAGATCGAGCGCGACGACGTTTCGCTCGTCCGCAAATCCTTCGAGACAATCACCCCAGATATGCGCGCCACTGCAATAAGGCGTGCGACCAGGAATAGCGCCGTGCAGGAACACCAGGGTCGGCGCGTGACCGCCAATCTTCTCGGACCGCCATCCACGCGTCGGTACGCCGGCGATCACCGTATCAAACCGGGTCATCGCTCGCCCTCGCGTTCACCACGGTGCAACGCAGCGAAGCGCGCGAGCAGCGCGTTGAAGCGCGCCGGATGCTCGCGAAACGGGAAGTGACCGGCTTGATTGATCAGATGGAACTGCGCGCGCCGCTCATGGCGTGCGACAATTTGATAAAGCTCCATGCCGCGCTCGAGCACCGCCGTCTGATCATTGAATCCCCAGATCACCTGGATCGGCCGTTGCAGTCGACCTTCGGCGAGCCATTGCAACGTTTCGCCCTTGTCCCGCGCCAGTTGCGGCAGGAACAGTTTCATGCCGAGGCGCTCGTCCTCGATCTTGCGCACGCTCTCGCGGTACTTCGGTAGCGCCAAAGTGTGCATCACCGCGTCGACCCAATCATCGGTCACCACCGCCGGCGAATACGCGTAGCGCTCGTACACCCAGCGAACGCATTCGCGCGTGCCACGCGGATACGGGGGTCGCGCCATCACGACTTCGTTGGTGCCAATGCCAGGAGAAAGCGTACCGGTATTGACCATCGTGACGGAGCGGACGAGGTCGTGGTGTTCGAGCGTAAGCCGCATCGCCGCATAGGCGCCACGCGAATGCCCGACGATATGCGCCGGCGGCAATCCGAGCGCGCGCAGAAATCCGGCAGCATGGCTCACCACCGCCTGCATCGTGTAATCGTCATTCTGCGGATTGTCGGTCTCGCCTTGCCCGAGCTTGTCGAATGCAATGACGCGAAAGCGGTCCGCGAGCGGCGCGAGATTCAAATTCCATGTGTAGGCGCTTGACGCGGATTCGCTGGTCCCGAAATTGCCACCATAGATGAACACGATCGGCTCACCCGCGCCCGCCTCGTAATAGCGTGTGCGAATACCGCCGACGTCGATCCAGCGCCCTTCAGGCATCGGCACATCCACGGTCACGCTCATTCCTGGTTGCTGCACGATGACGGTCAGTGCGCGATTACTGCGCGACGAACCCAAGGCGCTTGATCACCGGCCCCCACACCGCGCGCTGATCGCGAAGGTAATCGGCCAGCTCCGATGGACTCATCGGGCGCGGGAAATTTCCGGTCGCGGCCAACCGCTCGGCAACCTCAGGTCGAACCACGATCTGATTCGTATCCGCATTCACTTTCTTCACGATTGCCTCGGAGATCCGTGCCGGCCCGATGAATACGAAAAATCCGACCGCCGCATAGCCCGGCAACTGCTCACCGGCCGCGGGAACATTGGGCAAGATCGACAAACGCTGCGACGAGGTGACCGCGAACGGCCGCAGCGCGCCCGACTTGAACGCGCCGGCAAGCGCCGATACGCCTTCGACCACCATCCCGAGGCGGCCACCCATGACATCTTGAAGCGCGGCGGCCGATCCCTTGTAGGGCACGTAGGTCATTTCCGCTTGCGCGCTATGGAGAAAATACATCGTGGCCAGATGCGGGAGCGTGCCCGGTGTATTGGCCGCGAACTCGACCTTGCCCGGATTCTTTCTTGCATAGTCGATCAGCTCCTTCAGGTCGGCGGCCGGAACATTTGGACTCACGCCGAGCACCAGCGGAACCTCGGCGGCCATTGCGATCGGCGCGAAATCCTTTTCGACATCGTACGGCAGACTCTTCTGCGTGAAGGGCGTGACTGTGAGATACGAGCCTGCGGAAAGCATCAGCGTATGGCCATCGGTGGGCGCGCCGAGCAGCGCCTGATTGGCGATGATGCCGCCCGCGCCCGGGCGATTGTCGATCACGACCGACTGCTTCCACGTCTTCGCAAGCTCGTCGCCGATCAGCCGCGCGAGGACATCACCCGAGCTGCCGGCCGCCGCACCGACGATCAGCCGCACCGGCTTCGACGGGAAGTCCTGAGCCGGCACGACCTGCGATCCGGCGGCAATCAGCGCCACGAATCCCGCAATATGCAGAACGCCTGCCTTGCGCGCTTGATGGTCGTCTAGTCGGCGCATCATCGCTCCTCAATACGTGAAGTCCAGATCGCACGACTATATCGTCTTCGACGCGAGAACGGATCTTTGATCGTTCGAAGTAGACTTGTGCCAGGGCATATGAAGGAGCGAACGATGGAAACACTTGGCGGCGATGCAGCGGGCTTTCGATTGGATAGCGGCGGCGGGTCGGTGGCGATCGAAAAGCTGCTCGGTCGTGGCCTGCCGATGGCCAAGCAGGGCGAGGGGCAGCGGATCGAGCTGCATTTCCACGCGCTCGCCAATTTCATGAAGATGTTCGACGTCCGCGCGGACGATCGCCTCGTGCTGCTCACCGACCGGCTGATCGATCCGCGCGTGATCAATGCGATCAGTGGGGTGGCAGCAGCGCAAGGCGTGCGGCCGGTCGAAGTCAGGATGCCGAACACCCAGATCGAAGCGATCCCCGAAGAGGTGAAGCCGATCCTCGAGAAGGCAACCTTCGTCGTATCGACTTGGTTCTGCTCGGTGATGGATCCATACTGCATACGACTGCGCGCCGACAAGGGCCAGCGCTGGGTAAAGATCACCTACTTTCGCGACTTGGACCTGCTGCACGCGCCGCACGCGCGCTTTCCGGTCGAGATCATGTCGCAGTTGATCCGCAATACCGCCGGGCGCTATCCACGCGACAAGGCGTGCACACTGCGCTTCACCGATCGCCGTGGCAGCGACATGACGATCGAGCTCACTGCACGCATGAACGATGCGAATCTGAACACCAACCGCTGGCGCGGCGAGTTACTCGCGAACAAACCCGGTGCCTATGTCCACTTCATCCCAACCCATGGTCCGAATCTGTACGAGCGTGGCCCGGCGATCGATCATGCTGATCAGGTCGTCCCGATCAACGGGATCGTCTATCCGCAGTGGGCCGTCGGATTCGAGCGCCCGTTCGTCGAGCGGATCGGCGTGCGATTCGCGAACGATCGGGTGGTCGAGGTGATCGGCCGCTCGGAGGAAGCGGTGATTCTGCGTGACATGTTGATCGGCAGCCGGCTCATCGAGCTCGGATGCGGCTTCAATCCGAAATGGCCGCGCCATTCGATCTACCCGGCCGGCTCCAACTCACCGGGCGTGCTCCACTATGGACTCGATCTGGCCAAGCCCTCCGACTACATTCGCAAGACCATGCCCAATTGGGAAGAGCCGCCCGTTCATATGGATCTGGTCGCCTTCGATTCGACCGTCACGGCGGGCACGAACAAGCTGATCACCGATGGTTTTCTAGAAGCGCTGCGCGATCCTGATGTCGTGGCGCTCGCGGCGCGTTACGGCGACCCCGTCGATCTGCTGGAGAGTTGGCCGGAATAGCGCGGAGCGCATATTTCGATGCGAAGCACCACGGCGTGAATGGCATCCACGGCGAGCACTTCAAGAACTCCCTCGCCGGCCGGGGCAGAACGAGCAAGCCGAGGGACCCGGGACATCGCTCCGGTTATTGGGCGCAATTCCGAACGATACTTGAACCCTTGTATATTATGTCTTATAAGGTATCCAATGGACGAACCAATACCATATAATACATTGCATGAAGCCAAGGATTCACGAAACCATTCGAGCGCGCCGGCTTGCCCTCGGCCTGTCGCAAGCCGAGGCTGCGCGCCGAAGCGGCATTCAGCAGCGGCAGGTGTCGACCTTCGAGCGCGGGGGAGACGTCACGCTATCCACGCTCTTCAAGCTGGCCCAGGCGCTCGATCTGGACCTCATACCCGTTCCGCGGGAGGACACCGCAAAGATTGACTCGCTTCTCAAGGCGAAGCGCGGCCTGGCGCCCGCAGTTTCCGCTCCAGCTCCGACACCGTCCCTGCTCGACCGCTACCAGGTGAAGGACGACGAGGACCCATCGAATGGCTGATGCCCGCGTACTAAAGATACTGCTGGGCGATGTCCCGGTTGGCCATCTCACCGGCTTTCAGGACGGGAAGAGCCTCTTCGCCTTCGACGACAGCTACATCGACCTGGGTCCCAGCCGGCCCACCCTGAGCTTATCTTTCAACACGCCGGGCGATGAAGAAGCGACCGAGCGCAAGTTGCGGGAAACTTACTCAAGTCGGATGAAGCTGCCGCCCTTCTTCAGCAACCTGCTGCCCGAAGGCGTGCTGCGGGAATACATGGTCAAGCGCCTGAAGATCCACCACGACCATGAATTCGAGATACTCATGGCACTGGGCGCGAGCCTCCCCGGCGCAGTTCGCGCGCTCCCGGCAGATGAACTGCCGCAGGCCGCCATAAACTACCGGCCAGGCACCACACACGCCGCGCCCGACGAGACATCGATCAAATTCTCGCTGGGCGGATCACAACTCAAGTTCTCGATGATCGAGCAGGGCGGACGATTCACGCTGGCCGATGGCAACGACGAATGGATCGTCAAACCCCCGCACCCGCGCCATCCCAACATACCGGCAAACGAATACACGATGATGCGGCTGGCAGCCGCTGCCGGAATACAAACGCCCGAAGTCAAACTGGTGAAGCTCGATGATGTTGATGTGGGCGGCCTCGCCGGTCTCTCGATACCGCAATGGGAAACTTGGGCGTATGCGATCAAACGCTATGACCGCACCACGGAAGGCCGCATCCACGTCGAGGATTTCGCGCAGATCTTCAACGTTCATGCCCACCAGGAATACAGTGCGACCAACTACGACACGATAGGCAGGCTGATCTTCGATCTCTTTCCCAATCGCTTCGAGCAGATCGAGGAGCTCATCCGGCGGCTGGTCGTCAACATTCTCATTGGGAACGGCGACGCTCATCTCAAGAACTGGTCGGCAATCTATCGAGACAAAGTCACGCCCCAGCTGGCGCCCGCATACGATCTGGTATCGACCATTCACTATGTCCAGAACGACAGCCTCGCGCTCAATCTGGGCGGGGAGAAACGCTTCGAGTCCATCAACGACGCGCACTTCGACAGGCTCGCTCGTCGCATGGAAGCCCCGCCGAAATTCGTGCTGGATGTCGTCAAGCAAACAGTGGCAACCGCCCGCAAGGCGTGGCCCGGAATTATTCGGGAAATCGGTCTCCCGGAAAACATGCGTGAACGTCTTTACGGCTATTGGGCTGGGCTTTCCGAACCGCTGCGAATAACGCAATAACGAAACGCCCGGACCGCCATTTCATCGGGGTCGGCGCATTCGTCTCCCGAACGCCGGTCGGCGATAATGCGAGGTGTCAGCAGGGGTGGCGGTTTTTTCATCTCGCGACTAATGGTTACTAGCGGTTTTCGCAGGGAAGACGGCAGCTTGAATGACCCCGGATTGAGCAACCACACCCCGATGATGCAGCAGTATCTCCGCATGAAAGCGGAGCATCCGAACATGCTGCTCTTCTATCGGATGGGGGACTTCTACGAGATGTTTTTCGAGGACGCCGAGCGAGCCTCGCGTCTGCTCGACATCACGCTCACCACGCGGGGTCAATCTGCCGGAACGCCCATCCCGATGGCAGGCGTCCCGTACCACGCGGTCGATGGCTATCTCGCGAAATTGGTGAAGCTGGGCGAATCGGTCGCGGTATGCGAGCAGATCGGCGATCCGAGTACATCGAAGGGGCCGGTTGAGAGAAAGGTCGTTCGACTCGTTACGCCGGGTACGCTCACCGATGCAGGATTGGTCGACGACAAGGTCGATAACATCGTGCTCGCGCTCGCTGTCGAGCGTGGCGTCTTCGGCCTTGCATGGTTGAGTCTCGCAAGCGGTGCCTTCCACGTCGCTGAAGTCGGTCATGCGAATCTTGCAGCGACCTTGAAGCGCATCAACCCGGCGGAGATCCTGCTGGCCGACGGCAATCCACTCGCTGCCGACAGCCCGCTCTGGAACCACACCGGCATCGCCATCACACGACTACCCGACTGGCATTTTGACGGGGCCGCCGCTGAACGATCGCTCGCCAAACACTTCGGTACCAACGATCTCGCGGGTTTCGGCGTGGATGAATTGAAGCTTGCGATTGCCGCTGCCGGTGCAGTGTTCGGCTACGCACAGAGAACGCAAGGGCAAACGCTCGGCCACGTTCTCTCCCTGCATGCCGAGCAAGAAAGCGCGTTTGTGCGCATGGACGGCGCAACCCGTCGCAACCTGGAGCTGACCGAGACATTGCGTGGAACCGGCGGTCCGACCCTGTTCGGCCTGCTGGATCGGTGCTCGTCGAGCATGGGCAGCCGCCTGTTGCGACAATGGATTCATCATCCGTTACGCGATCGCGCGATCGTCGCGGCGCGCAACGGCGCGGTTGCGCTGCTCGCAGGCGACACCGGATCCGGCCCGTATCCGCACCTTCTCGCACGGCTGCGTCGCGTTGCGGATGTCGAGCGCATCACGGCGCGCATCGCGCTTCGCACCGCCCGTCCGCGCGACTTGTCCGCCTTGCGCGACACGCTCGCCCTGCTACCCGAGCTTGGCACCGCGCTCGATCCGCTAACCGACGGTCTTCTTGGGTCGGTGCGGTCCGCATTGAATGTGCCTGATGCGTGCGCCGATTTGCTGGTGCGCGCGATCGACCCGGAACCGGGTGCGATGGTTCGCGACGGCGGCGTGATCGCCAAGGGATACAGCGCTCCACTCGATGAATTGCGGGCCCTGCAGGAGAACGCCGGGGCCTTTCTCGTGGAGCTTGAAACACGCGAACGCGCTCGCACCGGGATCCCCAATCTTCGCGTCGAATACAACCGTGTCCACGGGTTCTATATCGAGGTTACCAATGCCCATTCGGAAAAAATTCCGGATGACTATCGGCGCCGTCAGACCCTGAAGAATGCCGAGCGCTACATCACCCCCGAGCTGAAATCATACGAAGACAAAGCGTTGTCGGCCAAGGATCGTGCGCTCGCGCTGGAGAAATCCCTCTACGAGGCGTTGCTCGAGTTGTTGCAGCCCCACGTCCCTGCACTGCAACACATCGCTCGTGCGTTGGCGGAGCTGGATGTCCTCTGTGCATTCGCCGAGATCGCCGTGCGACGATCGTGGGTGCGACCGCACTTTGCCGATGAGGCGGTCATGGATATCGATGCAGGGCGGCATCCTGTCGTCGAAGAGGAAGTCGACCCGTTCATCGCGAACGACTGCCGGTTTTCCGCGGCGAGACGGCTATTGTTGATCACCGGCCCGAACATGGGTGGCAAGTCGACCTACATGCGGCAGGTCGCATTAATCGTATTGCTCGCGCATGTCGGCGCATTCGTACCGGCAAGCCGCTGTCGGATCGGTCCGATCGATCAGATCTTCACGCGAATTGGCGCGGCCGACGATCTCGCGGGCGGTCGATCCACATTCATGGTGGAGATGACCGAGAGCGCAGCCATCCTGCACAACGCGACCGGCCAAAGTCTTGTGCTGATGGATGAAGTCGGGCGTGGCACGTCGA
>JANMUI010000275.1:0-5344 GCA_031391405.1 Betaproteobacteria bacterium | reverse complement strand
GCGCTGCCCTCGGTCGCGGCATGGACCACTTCTTCGGTGGTGATCCACCGTTGCCAGTCGGGCCCCTGCACTTTCGAGACCATCGAAGCGAGGCGCATCGACTCGTACATGTTCTGATTATCGGAGCAGCTCGATCCGTCGGTGCCGATGCCCACATTCACGCCACGATCGAGCATGCCGCGCATGTCGGCCAACCCGTTGCCCAGGCGCATGTTGCTGCCCGGATTGTGCGCGACCGATGCGCCATGATCGCCGAGCCGGCGCATGTCATCGTCATCGAGCCAGACACCGTGCGCTACGGTGAAATCCGGACCGACCAGGCCAAGCTTGTCCAGATGCGCTGTGAGCGTCGTCCCGTAGTGGCGCAGGCCTGCGATCACCTGGACTTTCGACTCGGCGACATGCGTGTGCAGACCGACACCGAACTCATGCGCGAGATCGCGACACGCGACGAGGAAAGCGTCCGAGCAATGGTGCGGAATCGTCGGGGCCACCGCCGAACGAATCCGATCATGATCGAACTTCCATCCACGCAGCGCTTGCCGCATGCTCTTCAATGTCATCTTGTGCGGAGCGAGCTTAAAGCGCTCGACGTCTTTTCGTAGCGCCGGTGTCAGCATGTCCATGAGACCCGGAATCGCCTCGAAGAAACTGACATCGGACACCATCGGCGCCACGACGGCCCGCATGCCGATGTCTTGATATGCGCGGCCGGCCGCTTGCAGGCCTTCGACGCTTGGCATTGGAAATTCCACCGTCAAGTCGTAGCAGGCGGTGCACCCCTTCAGCACCATTTCCGCTGCGCCGATGATCGTGCTCAGGTACTTGTCTTCATGGGTTCGATTGCCGTTGATCCACGGGCCGGCAGTGAGCAGCAATTCGAGCGTCCAGCGATCACCCATCCCTTTGCCCAATCCACCGTGACCATGGGTATGTGCATTGATGAGGCCCGGATGCATAATCTTGCCGCGCGCATCGAAGGTGGATGCGTCGGCGGGCGCCGCCATGCCGGGCTTGCCGATCTCCTTGATCGTGTCGCCCTCGATCAGGATATCGACACGGGTAACTCGATGATGCGCGGCATCCACCAGGCGCCCGCCGCGAACGATGGTTGAGGCGCGCTTGATCGCCATGGACGGGTCTCCTTCGTATCAGGGACCACCATGCTCGCCGGGTTCGTGTTGTAATTCAAGTCTATTGGGAGAACGCCATCATGATCGACTTTGCGCCCTCGCCGGAACAGAAAGAATGGATCGCCATCGCGCAACGCTTCGCCACCGAGGTCGTCATTCCCGCTGCCGAACGCGCCGATCGGATTGCCGAACCTGACCAGGCATTCGATTGGAATGTCATTCGCGAGGCCTCGACGCGGGGTCTGCGCACGCTGTCGGTACCGAAGGCGTTTGGTGGCGGCGGCGCGGACGTCCTCACCTTGGCAATGGTGGGTGAGCAGATCGCGTACGGCGATCTCGGACTCGCGGTCGCCTTCGATCAGAGTTGGAAAATCATGACGGCCATCGTCCAGATCGCCAACGACGAACAACGCAAGCGCTGGATTCCGCGCGTGGTCGAGGATCCGGAGTTCCTGCTCGGGGTGGGCGCGACCGAACCCCTGCACGCCAGCGACAATCTGATGCCCTACGATGCACCCGGTTCGGGTATGCAGATGTCGGCGGTCCGCAAAGGCGACCAGTGGATTCTCAACGGCACCAAGCGCTACATCTCCAATGGCGGGCTTGCGAAGCTCTATTACATCCTCGCGCGCACCGACGCAAAAGGCATGCTCTCGTCCAGCCTCACCGGCTTTCTCGTGGCGGGCGATGCGCCGGGATTCACCGTCCCGGAAATCTGGGACAAGATGGGCCAGCGCACGGTGCAGAATGGCACGCTCGTGTTCGAGAACGTGGAGATCCCCGATCGAGATCGGGTCGGTGAAATCGGCGCATCGCTGCCGGCGCTGGGAAGATTTCTGCTGGGATTTGGCTCCAACATTCAAGCGGGCGCAACCGTGCTGGGCGTCGCGCAACGCGCCTACGACTTGAGCCTGCAGTACGCATTCGAACGGGTACAAGGCGGCAAACCGATCATCGAACATCAGATTCAGCAGATGCGTCTTGCACGCATGGCGATGAAGTTGCAGGCGGCGCGCTCGTATCTTTGGTACTCGGGTTGGAATTGCCGGCAGGCGGATTTCGACCGCAAACACGCCAGCCTTGCCAAGATCTTCGCGGCTGAAGAATCGGTCGCAGTCGTCAAAGACGCGATGGAGCTCTGGGGCGCGACCGGCTATATGAAGAAGAATCCGATCGAGAAGCTGATGCGCGATGCGTTGAGCTTCCTGCATTCGGACGGCACCAACGACGTGCTCTCACTCAAGGCCGCGATGTTCATCGCACAAGAGCGGCGTGAGCCGTCCGACCCGCGCTATAGCCGGCGGGTGGCCGATTCGGCGAAGGGGCTTTGATGCTTGGGCTTGGGCGATTGACCGTTCGCCCTGAGCCTGTCGAAGGGTGAATGCTGGAGAATCCGTGCGCGTACCATCGCGCGGGGCCGACACGCCTGCGTTACCCTTCGACAGGCTCAGGGCGAACGGAGGCTTGACCATATACGGCTTTAGCTTAAGCATGTGCCATTCGCAAGTGCCATTCAAGCCTGATCCCATTGATAGAGGTCGCAAAACATGATCAACGCAGCAATCGTGGGGCTCGGCTGGTGGGGCAAAACGCTGGTCGAATCCGTACAGGGCAAGAGCGATGTGATCCGCTTCACCGCGGCCCACAATCGCACCCGCGCCAAGGGAGAAGAATTCTGTCGCGCGAAGAATATTCGGCTGCATGACGACATCGGCTCGATCCTCGCTGACCCGTCGATCGATGCGGTCGTGTATGCGGCGAAACACAATGAGCGCGCCAGCCAGGTCGTCCAGACCGCGAATGCCGGCAAACACGTATTCGTCGAGAAGCCGTTCGCGCTCGAGATCCGTGCTGCCGATGAAGCCTTGAATGCCGCGGCGAAAGCAGGCGTGGTAATGGGGGTGGGCTATCAGCGACGCTTTCATCCGTCGATGGTCGAGCTCAGGAAACGTCTGCGCGATGGGCACCTTGGTACGATCACGCAATGCGCCGGTGACGCCAGCGCGCCCGCCGGACTCAGACTTCCGAAGGAATCGTGGCGTCTCGATCCATCGGAGGTGCCCGCCGGTGGATTGACCGCGTTAGGCGTCCATGTCGTCGATGGCATGATCGATCTGTTCGGCCGGATCGACGAGGTGTACTGCATGAGTCGTCGCCGCGTGGCGACACAGATCGACGATGGCACAACGATCGTGTTCGGCTTCGCAAGCGGCATGGTGGGAAGCCTGGTGATGTCGATGGCCTCCGCGATCAACTTCCGCTTCGCCGTCTACGGTACCAAGGCGCTGGCTGAAATCTCCACGGCTTCACTCGATCTGTTGCGCTTCGTGGCCGTGCCGGAGGCGATGCCGCACGGGAAGCCCACCGCCTCGGTGCCCGAAATCATCGAGACAAAAAACTTCGATCCGGTGCGTGCCGAGCTTGAAGCCTTTGGAAATGCGATTCGCACCAAGACCGCGTTTCCGATTCCAGTGGCCGACATTCGCCACGGCGTGGAGGTGTTCGAGGCGATCGTTCGATCAGCGAGCAGCCGGCAAGCCGTGCGCATTGCCGGGTAGGCGAAACCGCGCCCGATGTGCTTTGCGCCGGGCCGAATCACACCTAACCTTCTCAACCGTGGGGGTTGCTGACGGATTGTCAGTGATCGGACGGCGATGGCGCCAAACCTTGTTCATCGTGAGGCGCGAAAGCGGTCTGCTCTCCCTACGCTGCTCAAAATTCCTTCTCATCGGGACTTGTCCGCGCGGCGAGGCGTTCGGCGATCTTGCGCCGGAATCGCTCCATCTCCGCGCGTCGTGCCTCGGGCGTTCCCCAGGCTGGCTGGGCGCTTCTGGCGCGGGCGATCTCGGCGGTCAGTCGCGCACTCTCGGCGTGCGCCGCTTCCAGCTTGGCCCGCATCGCCTCATTGCGCTGCTGCTCTTCATCGGCTTTGGACTTCATCCGCTCCATTGCGATCGGCGTAGGCACAGGCGGCAGGCGCGCATGTTCAAGCAACGCGTCGATCGCCTCCAATTGCTCAGGGTGAGCACCTTCCGCGACGAAGCGCAGATTAAGTGCCTCGAGAATCGGCACCCAGGATTCGCTCGCACCTTCACGCCGGCGCACGGATAGCGCGGGATTGAACTGGTACCAGCCGTGCGCGACACGCACGAACAGCCGCCGATTGTACGCATAGTCACGCTTCAATTCGTTCCGCGACAGCAAATGCGAGAGGTGCTGGCGCTGGTTGCGGTCCGCTCGCAGCACGCTCGCCGGCAGGTGGCGCCACGCATCGAGGATCCCCGCAGTCTCGAAGCCGCCACGGTCGCGCCAAAGGTGCGCATGGAAACGGGACTTGAACAGCGCCCAAAGTGTCTGGAACAGCAGGTACTCGGATAAGTGCTTGTCGATCCGTACGAGCCGCTCTTCGCTCATCACATCGACCGCGCTCGGAGCCAGCAGATCGTAGAGCGTGCCGAACGGTCCCTTCGCGAACGCTGCGTCGCGAAACGCCTCGAGCATGGCCCAGTGCAACGCATTGCGGCCGAGATGATCGGTGAGATCGGGGTTCGCACCCCTTGCCAGCAACGCCTCGACGAGGGCGACATTGCCCGCAGCGGCGGCGGCGATGAGTGGCGTCTGATTCATCGGCGTGCGGTGATCGATGCCATGGCGATCGCACTGCTGCAGGATGTCCTTGAAGCGCGGCGCGAAGTAAGTGACGAAGTGTTTGCGTCCAAGCGTCGCGCGTTGGCGCTCGAAAGTGCCGGCCGCATCGAATCGCGCCTCGCTGTCGAGCCAGCGGGCAAGCAACGGCTCGTCGTAACAAGTCGCGTATTCGTAGAGCTGCTGTTTGCCCTTGTTGCCGGGGAGCTGCTCGCGGAACACCTTGACCAGCGTTTCACGCACTTTCGATTCATCGAAGACCGTCCAGGGCACCGGCACCTGCTTCAGGATGCCGTGCCGGATCGCATCCGCCTGTTCCTGCTTCCCCTGCAGCTCGAGCTTGCGCGCTTCCTTCTGCCAGTCATCGAGGCTGGAGACCGCGTTCTCCACCCGCGCATCGTCGTGCCGCAACGTAAGCAGGCCAAGGAGCGGATGGTCCGTATCCGACTCGATCAGATAGACATTGCTGATCGCGCGGGTGAGGGCGACATAGAGCGCGTTCACATAGAACTTGTAGATCTCGAGCGACTTGTCGGCCTTGTCTCGCACGCGGCGATATTCCAGAT
>JANMUI010000252.1:0-22022 GCA_031391405.1 Betaproteobacteria bacterium | reverse complement strand
GACCGCCGGGGCATTCAACGCTGCGTTGATCTGTTGGTTCAGATAGGCGACGAATCCTTGTAGACCACGCGATTGAGCGGGATGCCCGCCGTGGTCCTGAACAACTCGACGGTCAGATGCGCCGCGGAGCCGATCAGGGGTGACGTGTAGTTGACCCCGCCCGATGTATTCTTTGCGGTCGTAACGAGCTCTTGAATAGTGCGAATCCCCGCGGCGGCCGGCAGGACGACGCGCACCGGCTTGCTCGGATAACCGCCCGGCGCGGTGGGAATGATGAATCGAACAGGGCGCGAGGGGTAAGGCTGCGCTAGAGCGGCGCTCGAGCAAACGATGCACACGAGGGAAACCGCGTGTTCAGCAACGACCACTTCACCCGAGTTTCCAAGAATTCAACGCGACGATGCTTCGGTCCCACCAGACGTGCCGCGAATCGTGCGGTGAATAGCGCGTCGAATCGAGCAAGGCGGCGGGCGCTGCGCGCGACCTTTCTCTAGAAATGTGGCCTTCGTGTTCAACTATTTCGCTTCCGCCGCAAACCCCGGCCCGCGATCCCAAGCCGCCGCAACATCAGGCCGGAATTCCCATTCGCGCGGGACCCAGTCGTCGGTCAGATAATCGATGTCCGAGTGGTACTCGACTGCGCCCCCGCATGGGCTGTGGAAGTACCAGAAGTAGTTGGAACCGATGTGGTGCCGCCCTGGCCCAGTGAGCGACTTCCAGCCCTTCTTTTCCATGTTCTCGCCGGCGATCGCGATGTCATCGAAGTTGCGCACCTGATACGAGGCGTGATTGAGTCCGGCCATGTTGCCCACGTGCAGCAGGAAAATATTGTGATGGTCGTGACTGCCGGCGCTCCGGAGGAAGTAACCGACACCGTTCGTAAACGTATCGGAGAGCTTGAAGCCGAGTCGATCGCGATAGAACGCGTACGTGCCCTCGAGATCCGGCGTGAAGAAAACCACATGGCCCAGATGCAGTACGCGCGGCCGCTCGGAGAACTTGAAGCGCGTGTTGATCCGCGCCGGCCGGCCGGGCACGTTGGTCGCGAGCGGTTCCTCGGCGAGATCCTTCAATTGGCGGACACGAAAACCGATGGCGTAGCCCATCGGGTCGGTCGACCACAGGATGCCGTCGGCACCCTGCTTCACAGCGCGATCCTTCGAAAGCTCGCCGCCGATGGCATCGAGCACCTTGTTCGATGTGACGCCCCAAATGACTTGGCGGAGCTGCGCGCCCGGCGTGACGGCGGCGGGCAACGCGGGATCACGAATGTCACGCAATACAACGGTGGATCCTTCGACGGTCTGGTATGCCGCACCCTTGGTATTCGATTCGACCAATTCCAACCCGAAGTCCGCGTTGAACCGCTGGCACGCGGCCATGTCTTCGACCCCGTAGACGAGGCTTTCCAATCCGGTGATTTCCATCGCTACTCCCTCTGTTGGTTGCTTCGCGGCCGATGCGCGCCCGTTCGATCGTTGTCGATCGGCGGATGGCCTCCGATTTATACATCCGAGTATCGGTGACCGCAACGTATTGACGCGATGGCCGTCGAGATCCTAAACCTTCGGTGCGTAACTTACGGACGTGAAGGTTGCAAGTTCGAGCGCGATCTGTTTTTGGTCCTCTTTATCGTCAGGCCACCCCTGGAGCACCGCATGGCGCTCAAAGGCTTCCTTGTCGGAAACTACCCGAAGGCGAACGCTTGAAGCATTTTGGGCCAGAAAATCCCCCCGCCCAACCGGCGCCTTCTCGCGACTTGCCCCAACAAATGCCCCAAGCTTCCAAATGTCAGGATTCTGGAGTCCTTGAATTCTTGCAACCGAAGTCTCCCAGATGTGCGATTGAGGATGCCGGGTTGGCAAAAGCGCTCCGGAGCGCATTGTTCCCGCGTCTCGTTTTATATGATTTGTCTGGAACATAAACCGCGTGATCCGCTCGTCTTGGCCGACTTCATCCGGAAATTCGCTATTGGGGTCTGATGCTCCAAAGAATCGACAGAATATCCACTGGAACCACGTCATCAAACGACTCGCTCCCGCGCTTTCTCTTATCGCGCCCCAGAATCGCTGCATATGCGACCCGTCCTTTCGAATTCACACTGACCGACAGTATTTTCCATTTCCCATATTCCCACTCGAACGCTATATCGCCATCGGGTTCGGGCACGATATCTGGTGCCGGAAGCGAAGCCGGTAGCGCGCGCAAAAAGCGAAGTGCCGCCTCATGAGTCGCCTTAGAAATCAGGGCGGCGGAGTATCCGTCCCATTTCGGTTCTGAGCACTCAGCAACAACTTTGGCCAGATCGCCTTCGGCCCTTTGTCGGGGAGCCTGGGCTCGATATGTGTTCAGCGCTTCCGTAATTTGGATTTCAAGTCTTCTAGCTTCGTTGCTTGCGCCAGTGTTTCTGACCCTCGCAGAAAACGTGGGCGTATTCCCTAACGCGATATCAGTCATGAGAAAAGCTCCGCTGTGGGCTCCGTGATGCATCCGAAAAAAACCGTATTCTTTAGTTTTCGAAGGGACTCCAGGTATTCCCAAATTTCACCATCTCTGGGGTCCATGTCCGTGTCACGAAAAACATCGAGATCCAGCGTAATCGGGGACTTTCCATTGCTAGCTATCGCCTCGACCGCTTGCGTGACAATTACCGCGGCCGAGGTGTCTGGGTCTTGAACCACAATTCGCTGGATAAAGCTGCTCATCGAAAGCGATAGTGAAGTTGGCAGGATCGGCGGAGCGGTCAAGAATTCGCTCAATTTCGCACCAGCGAGAGGGAGTTCCATGACGTTGATGTAGCGGACCGCGATCCGGGTAACCGCTTCGATCCCAAGACACGAGGCATATCGGTTCCATTGCGCCTTAGCCTCGTCCCGCATTTCCTCCCACGTCACGTATGGGGAAAGTCGGCTGAAGGTGAATCCGTCAAGGCGAAACTGAACGATATCTTTCCCATTGGAAGAATCCATTCGATAGCCCATCTCTTCCAAATTGTGGTGAGCAATCTTTGACTGACCCGCCTCCAGAGATAGGCCAAACCCGCCTCGAACTATAGAGGTTCGTTTCGGGTACCTGTCGTTTTGGTCGGTTACGCATTTTCTAACGTCTTCAATGGTGCTACTCGTCTTTACACGAAGATCGATCAATGCCTCTCGAATTGGGGCGTTCGCGAGATGCCGTTGCTGTGCCACAAGTCGCTCCCGCTCTTAGAACGTCTTGCCCGCTGACTGCTTTCGGAACTCGTCTATCTGAGTCACCTTTCCCCTTACAGTTCCCGCAGTCCGGATTGGCAGCCCGAATCGATTCAAGATCTCCCTGAAATCGACCCGACGATCTGCGAAATCTCCGAGGAGAATTGCAAGTGCTGCGTATGTTCGTGGAACCGCACCCTTACGCGCATAGTTGGATACCGAACTTGGATTGACGCCAATCAGTGCTGCGAACTCATTAACTGTGAGGGCTGCCTTGCCAAGGTGCCGCCGAAATTCAGTGTATTCCATAATGAGATGATCTCATAAAATTATGAGATTTTCTCGATATTTCCTAGCAAGCACGGAAGCGCGCCCAAACCTCACGCGAATCGCTTTGCCGAAAACGCCTCGATCGGGATAATTGGTTTGCGCCCCGCGATCAAATCAGCGACGACGCGACCGGTCGTTGAGCCCGCGCACAAGCCGACGTGACCATGACCGAACGCGTGAAACGCATTGCGATAGCGCGCTGCCGGCCCGATCACCGGCAACGAATCCGGCATGCTCGGCCGAAAACCCATCCAGCGCGTCAACCGCTCTTCCGGATAGTTAGGCGCGAGCTGCGGATACATCTGTTGCCCAAGACGAAGCTGCATGTTCGCCCGCTCCCAATTCGGCGGCGCATCGATGCCGGCGAACTCGACCGTTCCCGCGAATCGCAAACCGGTTTCCATCGGCGTGGAGACGGTCTTGCCTTCGGCCCATGTCGTTGGAATGCGCGGTCCGGATTCGGCGTCGCGAATCATGATGTGGTATCCGCGCTCGGTATCGAGTGGAACATCGTCGCCAAGCTGGCTTGCCAACGGCTTGGACCAGGCACCCGCAGCGAGAACGACGTGTGAGGCGGCATGGCGGCCACGATCGGTGACGATTGCGGTCACCTCGCCGCCGCTCGCCTCAAAACCGGCCACCTTCTCGCAGAGGATGGTGCCGCCGCGATTTTCGATCAGCCGCGCCAGACCTTGCGCGAGCGCAAGCGGATTCGAGCAATGACCATTCTCGCGAATGATACGGCCCTTGATGAACTGGGCGCCCAGATCGGGCTCCAGCTCATGCAGCGCATCGGCCGGGAGGGTGGTCATCGCGGAGCCGCTGTCGGCTCGGAGCTTCATCGCCGCCTCATCCTTGCGAAAGCCTTCTTCGCTCGAATACGCAACCAGATGGCCGATGTGATGGATCAGGCGATCGACGCCTGCCTCCTTGGCAAGCGGCAGATAGTTCGCGAGCGAATCGACCAGCAGCGGTCGCAGCGCCTGTGCTTGTTTTTGCACGTTGGCGGGTGTCCCGGCGCGCCAGAAGCGCAAGAGCCATGGCAGGAAGCTCGGCAGATACGACCAGCGGATCGCGAGCGGGCCCAGCGGATCCATCAGCCAGCCCGGCACCTGTTTGATGGTGCCCGGCATGGAAACCGGAACCACCGACGACGCATTCAAACATCCGGCATTGCCAAAGGTTGACCCTTCACCTGGGCCGCCGGCATCGATGAGGGTGACCTTGCGCCCGTCCGCTTGCAGGAACGCAGCGCTGCAGAGGCCAACGATGCCGGCGCCGACGATGACGATGGGGGCTTGGTCAGATGTACTCATGTTTTTTTGATGGCGGTGTGGCCCGCCGAGAACGACGGGAATGCATAGAGTATCCCGAGAACGAGGCATTCGAAAACAATGCGCCACGGCAACGCGACGCCGTCCCACAGCACTGCCGTCACCCCGACCGCAACCAGCAACACGCGCAACCACCCGGAAAGATCGCCGCGGAAATAGCCGAACAAGCCCGCGGCCAGGATCGTCAATCCAAGCATGTTGAGCAAGGTGTAACCGAGAATCAGTTCGATCGGACCTTGCATCAGCAGCGCCGGGTTATCGAGATAACTGAACCCAACGAGAAATCCCGCGATTGCCAATCGAAACGCCACCACGCCGGTGTGCATCGGATCGGCCTTTGCAATCGAGGCCGCGGCATACGAGGCAACAGATACCGGCGGGGTCGCATCCGCAAGAATCGAATAATAGAAAACGAACATGTGCGCGGCGAGCACCGGCACACCGAGCTTGATGAGAATCGGTGCGCCGATCGAGGCGCCGATGATGTATGCGGCAGTCGTGGGAACACCCATGCCGAGAATGATCGTGACCACCATCAGCACCATCCCGGTGACGAGAATGCTGCCACCGGCGAGCTGGGTGATGACCGTCGACAGCGAAATGACGGCGCCGGTCACGGTGAGGCATGCCACCAGCATGCCGGCACCCGCGCAAGCGAGCGCGACGATGATCATGTTGCGTCCGCCGGCGGCGAGCATCTTCATGAGCTGCGGCAACCCGATGCGCGTGTGCTTGCGCAGCCATGAGCACGGAATGATCGCCACCGTCGACCAGAAGGCGGCGAACTCAGGCGAGTAGTTGTTCATCATCAAGATGAGCAAGACGACCACCGGTAACAACAGGTGCGCGTCGGCGCCGACGGTCTTCCAATCGGGGATTTCGCTTGGGTCGCAGCCGGCAAGGCGCAAGCGCTTTGCTTCAAAGTGCACCGACATGAGAATCATGAAGAAGTAGAGCAGCGAGCCGAGGATCGCCGCCACGACGATCTTGGAGTACGGAATCTGCGTGATCTCGGCCATCACGAACGCACCGGCACCCATGATGGGCGGCATGATCTGCCCGCCGACGCTGGAAGCCGCCTCGACACCTGCCGCGAAGTGCGGGCGATAACCGAGCTTCATCATCGCCGGAATGGTAAACGAGCCGGTCGCGAAAACGTTCGCCGTCGATGAGCCACTGATGGTGCCAAATAGCGCCGAGCTCACGACTTCAACCTTGGCCGGACCGCCCGCATAACGCCCGGCGACACGCGTGCCGAGGTTATGAAACAGGCGCCCGACACCGCTGCCTTCGATGAACGCGCCAAAGACAATGAACACCGCCACCATCGTCGCCGAGATGCCGGTGATCGAGCCGTACATGCCCATGCCGTTCAACAGGTACATCGTCTCGACGATCTCGCTGAACGCCATATCGCGGTAATGCAGGAGACCCGGCATGTACTCGGTGACGAAGAGATAGCCGATGCCAATGCCAAGCAGCACGGCGAGCACCGGGGTCACGGCGCGCCGCAACGCCTCGAGGATGAGCAAGGTGGCGAGAATGCCGTTCCAGAGCTCGCCCGTGGTGAGCGCGTCGACATTCTCGAGGCGCAGGTTGATGCGATGCGCTTCCACGTACGAGTAGATATTCGGAATGACGGCCAGCAGCGCGAAAATCCAGTCGATCGCAGAAGGCCGATCGCGAGGTGAGGCCTTGGTCGCGGGAAACAGGATAAACGCGAGCGCCAGCAACACGCCAAGGTGGACTGAACGCTGCTCGCGCGGTTCGATCGGCCCAAAGCCACCGGTGTAAAGCTGGAACACCGCGATCGCCACGGCAACCGTTGCGACGAACCAGCCGATAGGGCCTTTCAACTCACGCATGATTCAATGTCATGGCCCGTATCGCGAGGTCTTGGTGCCATCCCTTAGCCCTGAGCCGGTCGAACGGCTGTAGTCACGCGAGGCTTCGACGAGTTCAGCCCGAACGGTCGCCTAAGTACGTTCAATATCCGGCGGCAGGCATTCGCTACCCACGCCTATTCACAGCGCCGGCTCCGCTGCGCAACCCAGTGCGTCGCGGATTGAGCGTCAGCGCAATGTGATGACGCTCGAATCCGCTATTCGGGTATCTCCGGCAGCTAGATAAACCCCTTTTCCTTAAAATAGCGAGCCGCCCCCGGATGCAACGGCACCGGCCGCACCTTCGCCGCCGTCTTGCAATTGAACACGTCCATGCTCGCGTGGATCGAGGGCAATTGCGCGGTGTTCTCGCAGAGGGTCTTCGTCACCTTGTACACCGTGTCTTCCGACAAATCGGCGGACACCATCAAGGTCGTGGCCATCACGATCGTCGGGACTTTCGCGCTCTGGTACTTCGGATAGGTCTTGTCCGGAAATTCGCCCAGCGAATAGCCATACTTTGCGGTGAACTGCTGGCGCACCGGCTCCGGCCAGGCAACCAGCTCGCCCTCGCGACTTTGCGACATGTCGATCACCGCGGCGCCCGGGATGCCCAGCACGAGAAAAATATAGTCGACCTGATTGTTCTTGAAGGCGTTGGCGAGCTCGTTGTAATCGCCCTGGAAGAATTTGTAGCCGGAAGCGCGCAGCTTGTCGTACCCGGTCCCGTAGTGCTCCATGACAAACCGAAAGCTCATCTCGTCCGACGACCCGGCCTTCGTCACACCGATCCGCACGTCTTTCGATTTGAACACTTCCTCGAAGCCGAGCTTGGCGCCCTTCGCGCGAATCATGTGCAGGTAGTCGAGGGATTCGCGGTACCGCCGCCCGGCGCGACTTTCACTTGCAGGCCCGGATTATTTTCTTCCAGCATCTTGGCCATGCCGGACACCATCGTGTACCAGCCACCACCCAATTGGCCGGCGACGAATTCGATGGTCTGCGCCTCTCCAACGCCGGCAAAACCGATGGATGCCGCGGCAAACCCCGCCATGACAGTCGTACGCATGCTCTTCTCCTTCGGGAAGGTCCATTTCCGGCGATGACTCTACACCCAAGCCATGTCACTTGCGAAAGCACTGCCGGAAGGGGGAAACTCATGTCCCGCCACCGAGGGAACGCCCAAGTGAAGCAAGACCGACCTGAACATCTCAGCGCAACCGCCGCCACCGACACGCTCACGGGCGGTGAAGCCACGGTGCGCATGTTGCAAGCGCATGGCGTCCAGCACATCTTCGGCCTCTGTGGTGACACGAGCCTGCCGTTCTACGACGCGCTCTTTCGGCTCGATCACGGCATCCAACACATCCTCACGCGGGACGAGCGTTCCGCCGCGTACATGGCCGATGGCTATGCGCGCGTCACCGGCAAGGTGGGGGTGTGCGAGGGGCCATCCGGTGGCGGCGCGACCTACATCCTGCCCGGCGTGGTGGAGGCGAATGAGTCGTCGATTCCGGTGCTCGCGATCACCACCGATATCTCGACCTCATCGCGCGGCAAGTTCGCATTGACCGCGCTCGATCAGGAGAGCCTGTTTCGCCCGCTGACCAAATGGAACACCGTGATCCAGACCGCGCAGGAGCTGCCCCGCATGTTCCGCGCCGCGTTCACGGCGATGACCAGCGATCGGCCGGGCGCCGCGCATCTTGGCTTGCCATTCGATGTGCAAAGGCAAAGCGTGCTCGCGAGCGAAGTGTGGGCGGATGCATCGCTCGGGTCCTATCCATCGCGCCGATTCGCGGCCGACGATGCAGCGGTGAAAGAGGCCGCGAAGATTCTTGCGAGCGCAGCGAACCCCCTCATCATCTGCGGCGGTGGTGTGGTCATCGCACAAGCGGAAGCGCAACTGCTCGCTTTGGCCGAATGGCTCGACTGCCCGGTGGCCACCACCATCAGCGGACAAGGTTCGATCCCCGAGACGCATCCGCTCGGCGTGGGCGTGGTCGGATCGAATGGCGGCACCCGGCCCACGCGCGATGTCGTCGATGCCGCCGACTGCGTGTTCTTCATCGGCTGTCGCGCCGGATCGGTCACCACCGAACGCTGGCGCAGCCCCACACCCGGCAAGACGCGGATCGTGCATCTCGATGCCGACCCCGCTGTGCCGGGCACCAACTATCAGACGGATGTGGCGATGGTGGGCGATGCGAAGCTCACCTTGGCCGCGCTGGGCGAAGCCTTGCAGCGTCACCCGCGACCGGCGCGGGCGCGCGTGCTCGATCGCGCGTTCGTCGCCGCGAAGAAGGCGGAAAAATTCGCCGCGTTTCGGGCGCTCGCGGAAAGTCGCGATGCGCCGATCCGACCTGAGCGCATCGTCGCCGACTTGCAGGCCGTGCTATCCGATGATGCAGTCGTGGTCGCGGATCCCGGCACACCCTGCCCGTATCTTTCCGCGTACTACGAAATCCGCCGCACCGGCCGCTGGTTCTTTTCGAATCGCGCGCATGGCGCATTGGGGTATTCGATGTCGGCCGCGGTCGGCGCCTACTTCGGCAGGCCAAGCGCCAAACCGGTATCGGTGATGGGCGATGGCAGCTTCGGTTTCACCTGCGGCGAGATGGAAACGATCGTGCGCCACGAGGTACCGCTCCTCATGGTCGTGGTCTCCAATTCTGTGTACGGCTGGATCAAGGCCGGACAAAAATCCGGCTTCGACGGGCGCTACTACTCGGTGGATTTCACCCCGACCGATCACGCCAAGGTCGCCGCGGCGTACGGCATCAAGAGCTGGCGCGTCGAGGATCCGCTGAAACTGAGAAACGTGTTGAAGGAAGCGGCAGAGCACGGCGGGCCCGCATTGGTCGACGTCATTTCGCAGCCGTTGCAAGATGCCCAGGCGCCGGTCAGCGAATGGGTTGCGTGAGCCCGACACGATGCTCGATCGCGTCGATCGCGTTGCTGCTGGCGGCTTGCGCGGGAACATCCGATGCACCGCCCGTTGATCGACAGGCCGAGATCGCGCGGACATGGGATCAGGCGCGCGTTCATCTTCCCGGTCGCTTCGATCCGACGCCGCTGCGTGAGGTCGCGGCGGATCGGCCGTGGCCGGTGGTACTGTACTTTCACGGATGCACGGGTATCGCCAATCATGACTTGCGCTGGGGTGCTACGTTGAGCGCGATCGGTGTCGCGGTCGTGCAGCCGGATAGCTTCGCGCGCACCTACCGTCGCGCGAACTGCGCACCGCGGGCGCATAAGGTCAATCTGTTTCCGGAAGCATCACGCATGCGGGAGGAAGAAATTCAGCATGCCGTCGTGCGCGCCAGGGCGACACGATGGATCGACCCGGACCGGATCTTCGTCATGGGACACAGTGAAGGCGGGCTTGCAGCGATGATCACGATCGTGCCGGGCGTGCGCGGAACCATCGTATCGGGGTGGGCGTGTTCGTCGTTTAATCCGCGCTTCATCGGCATTCCGCAGCCCAACGCGCATCCGCTGTTGATTTTCGGCTATGACATCGACCCATGGTATGCGACGCGGAACGGCTCATGCCTGGATCACCTGATGGGTCGATCGGCCACCGAATATGCGCGCCTGGGCAGCGCGGGTCACAATACTGCCGAGAACGCCCTCGCGCAGAATCGAGCAGCAACCTTCATTCGAAAGCATCTGCAATGACGCAATCACGCATCGCACATGGCGGCAAGGCCGTGTATGGCGCGCGCATCGGCATCCTCATGCTGGAGGCGCGCTTTCCGCGCATTCCCGGCGACATGGGCAACGCCGGGACCTGGCCGTTCCCGGTGTTGTACAAAGTCGTGAAGGGTGCCTCGCCCGATCGGGTCGTGCGACGCGGCGCAGAGGGCTTGCTGGATGCGTTCTGCGAGGCGGCACGCGAGCTGGTCGCGATGGGGGCGGACGGCATCACGACCAACTGCGGGTTTCTGTCGATCTATCAGAAGGAGGTCGCTGCCGCCGCGGGCGTGCCGGTCGCGATATCGAGCATGATGCAGGCACCGTTCATTCAATCGATGTTGCCTCCAGGCAAACACGTGGGGATGCTCACCATCAGCGCGAAAACCCTGACCCCGCGCCATCTGCAAGCGATCGGTGTGGATCCGGCGACACCGATCGTCGGCACCGATGGCGGACGCGAGTTCACACGCGCCATCCTGAACGATGAAGCCAAGATGGATATCGCACTGGCTGAAGCCGACATCCTCGATGCGGGTCGCGAGTTGATCGCGAAGTATCCGGACGTGGGCGCTGTTCTGCTCGAATGCACGAACATGTGCCCGTACGCAGCGGCGTTGGCCCGCGAGATCGCAAAACCCGTGTTCGACATCGTGAGCTTCGTGTCGTGGTTTCATAGCGGCTTGCGGCCGCGCGAATTCGGGCATCCGGCGAGCACGCCGGGGGATTGGCGTGAGCGGTGAGGGCTACAACTTAAGGGCACCTCTAAAAATTCAAATTTTCCGACATTCCCGCGAAGGCGGGAACCCAGAGGCTATTGAGTCATCGGGCATTCCAAAAGGCCTAGATTCCCGCCTTCGCGGGAATGACGAATTTTTAGAGGCGCCCTTACGCCACCGCTCGACGACGCGACGGTACACGACGTGGAATCAAAAGGAACATGCTCATGGAAGGAACGTTTCTTGTAACGGGCGCGGCGAGCGGGATTGGCGCTGCGATCTGCCGTCGGCTTGCCGGGCCCGGTGCGAATATCGTGGTCCATACCGGAACGCGGCGCGAAAAGGCTGACGCAGTTGCCGCCGATTGCGCAGCGAAAGGCGCGCAGATACTCGTGATCACGGGTGATCTTGCGAATGCCTCTGTGCCCGCACAGATCGTTGCTGCGACGATCGAACGATTCGGTGGTCTCGACGGCTTGATTGCAAACGCCGGCTTCGCCGACAAGAAACCCCTTGCCGATCTCGACGATGCCATCCTCGAGCGCTCGCTCGATGTGATGGTGAAAGGGCTCTTCCGCCTCTCGAAGGCGGCGCAACCTTCGTTGATCAAATCGAAACGCGGGCGGATTGTCGCGGTGAGCTCATTCGTCGCGCATGTGTTCAAGCTGCAAGGCACCGTCTTCACCGCATCGGCCGCGGCCAAGGCGGGGATCGAAGCAATGGCACGATCGATGGCGATCCAGTTCGCTCCCCACAATGTCACGGTGAACTGCGTTGTACCGGGATTCATTCAAAAGGAACCGGGCACCCACGCCGCGCTCGATGCGGACGGCTGGAAAAGAGTCGTCGCGCAGGTGCCGCTCGGCCGGCTGGGATTGCCCGATGATGTTGCCGCCACCGTCTGCCATTTGCTCTCAGCGGACGGTGCATACATCACCGGGCAATCCATTCATGTCAACGGCGGCCTCACACTCTGAAACGTGATTAGCTACAAAATTTGCTATGGAGGGGATCAACAAGGGGCCACGCTCCCTTGTTCCTTCGGGGGATATACAAGGGGCATATCGCCCCTTGTTCGTACGAAATTTTTGAGTGATTTGCCATGAATCGAAGCGCAGCGGAGAATCATGCGAAATCACGATCTGATATTAATCGTACTGCTCAACTTGCCGAGTTCATTGCCGGTTTCGGCTTTGAATCGATTCCGGTGGGCGTTCGCGATTACGCGCGTCGCATCATCTGCGACGGTACCGGCGCGTTGCTGGCCGCGGCCAATCCGGATTATTCGACCGGGCGACTGATCACCGAATTCGTGCGGGAGCAGGGTGGCACGCCGCAATCGAGCGTGGTGGGATCCGGATTCAAAACGTCGCCGGTGATGGCGGCACTCGCGAACGGCACGATGGGCTACGCGTGCGATGTCGAGCCGCATCATCCGGAGGCGATCTTGCATCCGGTCGCCGTAATGATCCCCACCGCGCTTGCGCTCGCAGAATCCGCGCGGACGAGTGGCCGCGACTTCGTTGCAGCGGTGGTACTCGGATGCGAAGTCGAGTATCGCGTCTCGATGGCACTCGGCCCGGCGGAACTTTATTCGCTTGGGTTTCATCCTTCGGCGGTGGCAGGTTGCTTTGGCGCGACGGCGGCCGCGGCATTTCTCGCGAAGCTCGATACCGCGCAGGCGATTCGCGCACTTGGACTTGCAGCCTGCCAGGCGTCGGGCATGATGGCCTGGGAATCCGATCCAACCGAGAACGCGCGGCCGTTTCAGATGGGGATGGCCGCGCGCAACGGTGTCACCGCAGCGCTCTTGGCCAAGCGCGGCTTTGGCGGCCCGGACGCGGTGTTCGATACGGGACACACGGTTTTTCGTGCGTTCAGTCGCAACACAAGGCCCGAGTTGCTCACGAAAGACCTTGGCACGCGGTTCGATGGGGTCAGCGAGCTCGCGATCAAACCGTATTCGTGCGTGTCGTTCCTGCATCCGGGGCTCGATGCGATGTTCGGGCTCTTGCGGGAGCAGCGCATCGCAGCAGGCGACATCAAGCGACTCACGCTCTACTTCCCGCAGGCGGGACAACACTGCATCGATGGCAATCCGCTCAAGAGCCACTGCGCGCAATACATCCTGCCGGTCGCCGCGGTTGCCGGTGAATTGCGAGTGGCCGACATATTCGTTGATCAGCGCCTGTCCAATCCGGCGGTGGCGGCACTTGCGAAGCGGGTGGAAATTCGGAGCGATCCGGAATTGGATAAGCTGTTTCCGGACTTCTACGCAACCATCGTGGAAATCGAGGCGAGCGACGGCTCGATCCATCGCAGGCGCAACGACATCGCGCGCGGCTATCCTGAGAATCCATTGAGCGAGGCGGAGCTCGCCGAAAAATTTCAGAGGCTCGCCGGCAGCGTTGCCGCGCCCGACCGCGTGGCGGCGTTGCGCGCGATGCTCGGCCGGGTGGATACGCTGGACGACGTGACGGCGCTCGCCGACATGCTGCGGGCACCCGCGCACGCGATGGCACAACCATGAATGATCCGGTTCGGATCGGCATCGCGGGATTCGGCAATGTCGGTGTCGAGGTGACGCGCCGTCTGAACGCAGGCGCGATTCCGAATGTGCGCGTCACCGCAGTCACAGCGCAAGATCTTGTCCGGGCACGCGAACGCGCCGCAACGGTCACGCTTGCGCCGCGCGTGGTACCGCTCGCCGAGTTGCCCGAACACTGCGACATCGTCGTCGAGTCTGCCACCGCAGATGCCCTGCCTGAGATCGCCCGGATCGTGCTCGCCGCGGGTAAGCAGCTCACGATCGTCAGCGCGGCCGGTCTGTTGCAGTTCCCCGATGCCGCCGCATTCGCGCAAGCCCATCGCGCCAAAGTGCGCGTTTGCTCCGGCGCATTGCCGGGGCTCGATATCCTGCGTTGCGCGCGCGAGGGCGCGATCCGGTCGGTGAAGCTCACATCGCGCATCAAGCCGGGTTCGATGGCGCATGAGCCGTGGATCCTGGAACGCGGCTTCGTGCTGGATCCCGCCCCCGCCGAGTGTGTGAAAGTGTTCGAGGGCAGCGCGGCCGGGGCAGGGGCGGCGTTCCCGCGCCATTTCAATGTCGCGATCGCGTTATCCCTGGCCGGAATCGGCCTCGATCGCACCGAGGTCGAGGTATGGGTCGATCCCAATGTGCAAGGCGCGATTCACCGGGTGGATGTCGACGCCGAAGACATCCAACTCTCGATGGAAAGCCGCAATCGTCCCTCGGCGAACCCACGCACCAGCCGGATCGTGGCACCATCGATCATCGCCACCTTGCGCGGTATGGTCGCCCCGTTCGTGGTTGGAAGCTAATTGTGCGTGTGCGGACAACAGTGCACGACGCAACTGACGAAGGAATTCGCATGGGTCATCCCGCCCCCGCAGCACTCGCCAAGGTCGACACCTTGGACAACCTCTACCCGATGATGAGCGAGCTCAACATCACCTGCGGTTGGCACCGGCCGGCGCCCGCCTTGTGGCCCGAGCCGAAAAAGAATTTCGTGCCCTATCAATGGCGCTATGCGCACGCGAAAGCGGCACTCGATGCGGCCGGGCGGCTGATCGACACCGCACTTGCCGAACGCCGCAATCTGATCCTGTTCAATCCGATCGAAGGCAATCATTACGCCACCGCACGCACAATCATCAGCGCGTATCAGATGGTGCTTCCGGGGGAAATCGCGCGCTCGCATCGGCATGTGCCGAACGCATTGCGCTTCGTGCTCGATGCGGAACCCGGAATGTTCACGGTCGTCAACGGCGAGGCGCTCGAGATGCTGCCTGGTGATGTGCTCCTCACGCCGAACTGGTGCTGGCACGGCCATAACAATGAAGGCAAGGCGCCTGCCTACTGGCTCGATTTTCTCGACGTGCCGCTGGTGCAATTGCTGGAGCCGATGTTCTTCGAACACTATCCGACGCAGTACGAACCGGTGCACGACAAGCCGCGACAATCACCATTCGTATTCAAGTGGGCCGATTCCGAACAGCGCCTCGCCACCGCCGCGGATACGCGGCAGTACGGTCATCAAATCGAATTCGGCGGTCCAGCGATGGATACCATGGGCCTCTTCATGCACCGCATCTCAAGTGGCCGAACGACGCAACGACTGCAGACCACGGCAAACAACGTCTACGCCGTCTTTCGCGGACGCGGCACGACCGAAGTCGATGGCGAGCGCTTCGAGTGGGCCAAGGGCGATGTGATCGTCGCGCCGGGCTGGCGTGCGCATCACCACGAAGTGCATGAAGACGCGGTGCTGTTTCGGGTGACCGATGCGCCGGTGCAACAGCGCCTTGGTTTGTTGCGAACTGCGAACTGATGCAAGCGGACGTCCGCTGATGTATTCAGCCGCGCAGTCGGACGTTGCCCCCCTCCATGACGCCACCCGCCGTGCGCTGGAGTCGGACGATGCCCACGCGCGCGTGCGCGGCACCCCGCTCGAGAGGGAATTACTCTCCGATGCGGCGCTCGAAGCATCGCTGCAACGCGCGCTTGCCTCGCCGCATCATCACGGGGACCTGTGGCTGTTCGCATACGGCTCGCTGATCTGGAATCCGGCCATCGTGCATGACGAGCGCCGGCTTGCCACGGTGCACGGCTACCACCGCCGTTTCTGCCTGCGCTCGCGACTGAATCGCGGCACGCCGGAGCGACCGGGGCTGGTGCTTGGGCTGGAGCATGGCGGCAGTTGTCGAGGGGTGGTGTATCGCATCCCATCCGACCGGGTGGAAGCAGAGCTGCGATTGCTGTGGCGACGGGAAATGATGCTGGGCTCGTACGTTCCGCATTGGCTGCATGCAGCGGCAGGCGGCGAACGATTGCGCGCGGTGGGATTCGTGGTGAACCACCGCTCGTCGGGCTACGCCGCGAACCTGCCGGACCCTATGATCATCGAGATCCTCGCGCGATCGTCAGGCCGGTTCGGCAAGGGGCTCGACTACCTGCGACAAACGGCGGCAGGCCTTACTGCAAGCGGGATTCTCGATCGGCGCATCGAGCAGCTCGATCGACTCGCCGCTGAATACACAGAGGCATCCGCGCGATGAGTCACACGATATCGATCCGGCCGGAGATCATCGAACGCGTGCTTGCGCGCCGTGGCCGCTTGCATCTGTGCGATTTGCGTCTTTTCAAGAATCGCTACAGCGCGCTCATTGCCGGGTCGTCACAACTCGAACGCGTGTTGCGGGGGCGCGGTATCGAGACTCTTCTCATCGGCGGCACCAAGACCAATGTCTGCTGCGAATCGACTGCCCGCGATGCGATGATGCTCGACTTCAATGTGGTGATGGTGAGCGATTGCCTCGCGGCACTGTCCGACGAAGAGCATCGCGGTACGCTCGAGAATGTGATCCAGCAATTCGGGGACGTTCTGACGGTCGATGAAGTGCTCGAGCGTCTGGCCGCGTTCAAGGAGCCCGTCTAAATGAAACGCCGCTTCAAGCAGGTCGACGTATTCACAGCGATCCCGTACCAGGGCAACCCCGTTGCGGTCGTGCTCGACGCCGAGGGGCTCTCCACCGAGACCATGCAACGGATCGCGCGCTGGACCAATTTATCCGAGTCGACATTCGTGCTGCCACCAACGCAATCCGGCGCCGATTATCGCCTGCGCATTTTCACGCCGGGCGCGGAATTGCCGTTCGCCGGTCACCCGACCGTGGGCTCTGCGCATGCGGTCATCGAGGCAGGCATCGTTGCGCGGGGAAAGACCGCGCTGATCCAGGAGTGCGCGGCGGGCCTGTTGCCGCTGACGGTCGAGCGGATCGCTGGTGAGCAGCATATTTTCGTCAAAGTGCCCGAGCCAAAGTTGCGGCCTGTTCCGATTGAACACTACGGTGCGCTACGTGCGTTGCTGCACACGGAATGGGATGCGGGCGCACCGCCGCAGATCGTCAATGTCGGGGCCGTTTGGGTCATCGTGCAACTCAAGGACGACTCCGCGGTCGCCAATCTATCGCCTGACCTCGTGGCGATGAGTCGGTTCAGCAATACGCTTGAGGTCGGCGGCGTAACCGTGTTCGCGCGTTTGCCAAAAGGAGGCCGCGACGCGCTGAAGGTGCGCTCGTTTGCGCCTGCGCATGGCGTCAGCGAAGATCCGGTGTGCGGGAGCGGCAATGCCTGCGTCGGCGCCTTCCTCGCGCATCATCCGCAGTTCGCCGATCTGTTGCCTGGCTACTCGTCGTCGCAAGGCCGCGAAATCGGGCGGGACGGCCACGTCTCGGTGTTTGCCGAGAAGCGCATGGTAAGAATCGGCGGCCCCGCGGTCACGTGCATCGATGGTACGCTTGACGCCTAACGTTCCGGACTGCGCGATGCTTCTCGTATGCGGAGCAGTATGCGCAGCATGGCATAGCCCATCAGGCCCACACCGATGACGATGAGCAGAACCGCTACCGCGACATTCATTCTCGTCGCGCCATCATCGACCATCAGTCCGTAGACACCGCCCCCGCAGAGCAGCGCACCCACGATATCGATGAGGACTGCCTTGAGGGGGATCTTGAGTGGTGCGGGGGAATCCATCGCGCGGTTGAGTGTGCAGGCCGGGCGCCCATGATGCCACGGCGCAATCGGCAAACGAACGCCTCCGGTGGCAACCGCTGATCTGATTCGTCTGATCGTACTGGCCGCGTTATGGGGCGCGTCGTTTCTGTTCATGCGTATTGCGGCGCCCAGTCTCGGTGCGATTGTCACCGCCGAGATTCGCGTGCTGCTCGCAGGGATCATTCTGTACGGCTACGCACTTTGGCTTCGCGAACCGGTTCGACTGCGGGCGCATTGGGTGCCGTATGTCTTGATCGGCGCCATCAGCTCCGCCATTCCGTTCGCGTTGTATTCGTATTCGGCGATGCATTCGCCGGCTGGGCTCAATGCCATCATCAATGCGACATCGCCGTTGTACAGCGCGATTGCGGCCGCATTGTTTCTCGGCGATCGAATGACGTTCGTGCGGATGGTTGCGATCGTGATTGGGGCGGCCGGCGTATGGGTGCTGGCAGGCGACTTCACGATGATCGAAAGCGCGCATGCTCCCTTTGCACTTGCGGCCGCGCTTGGCGCTGCGCTCTGCTATGGCCTATCGGGTGTCTACACGAAGCTCACCGCGCCACCGATGTCTCCGCTGGTGATGGCGGCCGGCACGCAGTTGGGCGCCGCGTTGATTCTTGCGCCGCTCCTCCCGGTGGTGCCGATACCCGGACCGATTACGATGCTCGCGGTGAGCGCAGCGGTCGCATTGTCCATTTGCGCCAGCGTGGTCGGCTACGTAATGTATTTTCAGTTGCTGCGCGATGTCGGCCCGGTCCGGGCCATCTATGTGACGTTTCTGATCCCGGTGTTCGGCGTATTCTGGGGCGTCGTGTTCCTTGACGAGCAGATCAGCGCACGGGCGCTGGCGGGCGGCGCGCTGATTCTGATCGCGGTGTGGCTCGAGACGCGGATGAATCGGCGGCCGTGACTATCTACTGGCACGCTTGGCGACGGCGGGGCGTTTCTTGGGAGCGGCTTTGCCCGACTTTTCCGGCCACAACCCTGACGCGGCGAGCGCGCCGATGGATTCGGCGGTGAATTCGGCACTCGGCTGATCACCACCAATCACGAACATCAGGAGCGAGTGCTTGTTCTTTGGGCCCTTGGTGATGTTCATGAAGCGGCGGATACAGCCCGGCGGGAATGAAATCGTGTCGAGGGGGTTGAGATCGACATGCTCGACCTTGCCGCTCTTCGTTGTCCAACTCGCGCGCCACTTGCCCGTCATGCCGATGAACGTCTCATTGGTATCGTGGTTGTGCATCATCGGACCCTTGCCCGGCAGCGCGCGACAGAATCCAAGATTGAATCCTTCCCGGATCTTGATCGCCGCATGGCGCGCTGATTGCGGCCCGACCGGCGATTGAATGCCGCCGCCTTCGCCTTCCGGCGGCTGGAATCCGATCACGTTGTAGAGAATCCGCTCGGCGCCGGGAAAGTTGCTGTCGGGAAGCCCACCGTCGAATCCCTTCAGCTTGGAGAAACGCGCGACCCGCTTCATCATGTCTTTGCGCGTGGGATAGATCCGCTTCAGTTGCTCTTTGTATTCCATGGGTCCTCTGATCGATCGATGGCGACTGCCGCCGGAAGCAGGGAGGATATACGCTTGCGAATTCACCTGCCAAACCACTCGACGTGCTACTCCGCTGCCTTGGAAGTGGGCACCGATGAAGCGCCCTCGAGGATCACCCGCGCGGTTGCACGCATGCGGGCCGCGGCCGCAGGCGTGCGTCGCTTCGACAGATCCGCCGCGAGCACATCGATCAACGCATTCAATTGATCAATATTCGCGCAGCACCGCAGCCTGAATAGGAAGATGGGTGTCTTGATGCCAAGCGCCTGCAAGGCCACGCTTGCCAGGTAGTGCTTGCATGGGCCGAGCTGCAGGGGAGCCGGGGCGGGGTGCGCAACCTTCTGGGCAATGACATCGAGGCCGTCATGCACCGCAACCGTCTTCTCAATGAGGCCGAGCCATTCGAGCCGTTGCAGATGGTCATCGGCGATACCGAGCGGCTTTAACCATTGCAGGAGGTCGCCGACCGAGCGCCGGCCATCGATCATGATCATCGCCGTACGGTCATCTCGCGACAATTGTGGGTTGCGTTCGTCGATCGCGCGTGCGCCCGTCTCGGTCTTGTGAAAGATTGTCTGTGGATCCATGGTGCCCTCGTCGCAGTTGGGTGCGCCACGCTCAACTCGTTCCTCGTGTTGATCGCAGTTTGGACTGCGGATGGCCCTGCTCAGTTGCCTGACGAGGACTTCTTCACGGTTTTATGACTTTTTCAGCTGCTTGATGAGAGATGGTTGGCGGCGATATCGCAAGGCGTGGCCACGTTTAATTGACAACACCTCAATTTGGGAATATTTTCCCAAGCAATGGCTGAGCAGAATTCATCGAACGCGTTGGTTGCCGCGTTTTCGCGGATCCTACGCGCGTTGGCGCGCGTCGCCCTGCGTCACGGGTTTTCGTGCAAATCGAGCATCGATTTGCTGAAGCAGGCGTACGTCGATGTCGCCGCCACCGAGTTCGGGGTCAGCGGGCGCAAGTCGTCGATGTCGCGGGTCGCGGTCCTGACCGGCCTCACCCGGAAGGATATCCAACATTTGATGAGCGCCCCCGCGATCACCAATGGTCAAGGCGTGGAACGCTACAACCGGGCGGCCCGGGTCGTCGCCGGATGGGTCCGCGATGCCGCCTACGCGGATGCGTCCGGCGAGCCGCGCATCCTGCCAATCGAAGACGGGACGCCGAGCTTCGCGGCGCTGGTCCGACGCCATAGTGGCGATATGCCCCCGCGCGCGGTACTCGACGAGTTGTTGCGCGTCGGTGTGGTCGAGCGTATGGAAGACGGGCGCGTGCGCCTGCTCGCGCGCGCCTATGTGCCGGCGACGAGCGACGCCGACAAGCTGGTCATACTGGGGATCGATGTCGCCGCGCTGATCAACACGATCGATCACAACCTGAGCCATCCCGGTGGCCAGGCGCGTTTCCAGCGCAAGGTCATGTACGACAATTTGCCGGTCGAAGCGATGCCGGCGGTACGCGCGGTCAGCGGCGCGCGTGCACAAGCGTTGCTCGAATTTCTCGATCGCACGCTTTCCGAACAGGATCGCGATGTGAACCCCGCAATCGCCGGAACAGGCCGCATGTGCGCTGGTGTCGGGATCTTCTATTTCGAGCATCCAGTCGACGAAGACGCACCGAAGGACCAATGAGATGACCAATCGAACCCTCCACGCGATCGGCGCGCTCTTCGTCTTCCTCGTTTCCGCATGCGGCGGAGGGGGTGGTGGCGGCAATGTCGCCGGCGGTGGAACCGGCGGCACAGGCGCGGTGGCCGTGTCCGAGGGCGTCATGACTGCGGGCAGCGCAATCGTGAATGGCGTGCGATTCGATACGTCGAGCGCGACGGTGCGGATCGACGATCAGCCACGGACCGCGGCGGACCTGAAAAGCGGCATGGTCATCAAGCTGCGCGGGAGCGTGAACACCGACAATGTGAGCGGTACCGCCGATCGCATCGAAGTCGAAAACGAAGTGCGCGGGCTGGTCCAGGTCGCGGGCTTCCTGCCAAATGCCAATCCGCCAACTTTTAAGGTGAATGGCCAGACCGTGATCGCAGACGATCTCACGATCTTCGCGAATGTTGCGAGCGTCGCCGATCTTGTTGCAGGCATGAGCGCGGTCGAGGTACATGGTCAACGCGAAGCCGATGGCCGCATTCGCGCGAGCCGGATCGAGTCATTCGGTGGCGCACCACCCGGGGATGAGCTGCGCGGCAGGATCACCAATCTCAACACGCAGGCGCTGCAATTCACCATCGGCGGTGCAACGGTGTCCTATACCAACGCGCAGTATTCGCCGTCCGGACAAAGTGCATCGAATCTCGCGAACGGCGTGCTCGTGGAAGTCCATGGCAGTTTCAGCGCCTTCTCCTCGACCTTTACCGCCACGCGCATCGACTTCGAAGAGCTGGAGGACGCCTCGTACCAACCAAGCAGCAACGGGAAACTGTATGTGGAAGGGTTCGTAACGGAACTTGTGGCGCCGCATCCGAGCACCTTCAAAGTGAATGGACGATTGGTACAGACCACGACCACTACGCGATTCGAGAACGGCGCGATCGCCGACCTCGCGAACAACTCAAAGGTGGAAGTGGAAGGGCGCATTAGCAATGGCGTCCTGGTCGTCGAGAAGATTTCATTCCGGCGCGTCCGCACCATCGTGACCGGGCCGGTAACCGCTAGAGATCTCGGTGCCTGCACGGTAACGATTCTTGGCAAGACGGTGAAGGTCAATGACG
>JANMUI010000209.1:0-2474 GCA_031391405.1 Betaproteobacteria bacterium | reverse complement strand
CAGGGCCTGCATCCGCCATGCTGGCGGGGAAGCCGCCTCGAAACGTCTGGCGCTGGGATACGCTGGCCATGTTGGGCTCCTTGAGAGATTGAGCGTAATGCGTTAGACCAGTCAAATGATCCGGCCCCGTTATTTTTTGATCTCTTCGAAAGTCCGCAAATGAGAAAGAAATTCGTTCAGCCGATCTACCAGAGCTTCGTTGGATTTAAGAAGAACCCGGTAATTATCTTGAAGAACGCGCAGGTCGTCCCGGAGGAGGAGAATATCCCAGAGAGGGTTGCTGGCATTTTTAGGCTCGAATTTTACGAGGGATAATTTCATGGCGATCTCCTTTATTAAGTCACTGATGTACTATCTATATCTCTTACAAAGAAACGCCACGAAAATACCTATGCACGCCCCTGATGTCAAGCTGATACCCCCTTTTTTCCTCGTTCTGTAAGAAATTGAAAAACTGAAGTGCTCTCTTTCTCTCCGCCCTGTAAGGGTCTGAATCCACAATAAAAAGGAACTGCCAATGGCAAACATCTCGATAGACATTCCAGACGACATACTTATCCAGCTCAATCATCGGGCGGAACACGAACGCCGTTCACGGAATGAACTGCTGAGCAAAGCCGCGCGGCAGTATCTTGGCCTTGCAGACGAACCCGCCGCGCAAGAAACAGCACAGTGGTCGGCTGCGCAGGTCACCGAGTATCTTCTCGAGAAAGGTGTTGTCATACGTGGCTGTCCCGAATTAGAGGCATTGCTTGGGCCAGCGATGGGGCCGGTCGATATGGCGAGGGTGTTGGAGATCGGCAAGAAGCTGAAAGGCCTCAGCCAGCAAATCATTGATGATCGTGAGGATCGCGTATAGTAAACTCTCCGTGACATTTTCATCTTCCCTTTCCCCCCCTCTCACAAGGGAAGAGGGGATTTTTAGGGCACACCGTACCCCGCTATCGTTTCTTGACTCGCCCTCAATCACCCTCTAGGCTTCGCAAACGAGGCAACTCATGCAAACCGTAGCCCTCAGCGACAAACTTATCCGCGTACTTGAAGACTTCACTCCAGGAGTCAATCTGGAAGCGAAGTTGGAAAACCTGACGAGAGAAAACCTGGAGCACCAGATTCACACATGTAACGAGGCGCTGAGCCGCTTTGAAGCGAAATATGGGCTTACCTTTGCTGACTTCACTCAGGCCTGGCAGGAAGACAAAGTCCCAAACCAACATTCTCATGAGGTCGAACGTGACTTTATGGAGTGGGAAGCTCGGCAGATGGAGAAAGAAGACCTTCTGGCGGCGGTGCGAGAATTTCACTAACCCGAACCAAGGCCATAGGCTGATGAAAGCGATTTTCGACGTGTCTCTTGAAAGTTCCAGCAGCCATTCTTGATCCTTTCTCTGGACGCGGCGTGCCGTGTCCCAACAGCGTTTCTTCACTCCCCTTAGCCCCTACGCTACCTTCAACTCCCGCACTGGGACCTGAAGCACTTCCTGCGGTTTGCTTCGGGAGCGAGATGTCTTCTCCATCGCTTTGATAACGTCAGCTTTGAAATACTGCTCCCCACATACCTCGCAGACCCCAGCGGGGACGTTTTTGATTACGGTAATCAGCTCTTCGCCCCAACGATAATCAACTGTGACTTTTTGCTCTGATACTTGGCCATCACAGAAATGACATCCATGATATTTTCGTTTCACGATTTCATTGTCTCCTTCGGCGTTGATAATTGTCGGTCCATTTTTCTGGCCGGTTGGAAGGATCATAAACGGTGATAAGCAATACTTCCTCTGGATCCTGTTTAATTGCACAGACCGCGTGCACTGGCCGCCCCGCGGCAAATCCTAGAACCAAGCAACTTGCTCCACGCGGATCAGTTGGGTAATCCTCAATGACCTTACAACTACTCAACGCTTCTTCTAGCTCTACCATGGTGATTTTATCCGCTTGACGTTCTTTTTCAGCGTGAATAGAAAACTCATACTTCCCAGCTTTGACCAGTGTTCTTATAGTCTCCGCGTCGCCGCGCTTTTCTTCTTGCCCCATGAGAATTTCTCTGCCTCCTCATCGCCTCCGTAACCCTCCGTGCTGACGATGGACTGTCGGATAGCCAATCCGCACGAAATAGAATGGTCGTCCGGGGTATTTCTTCCACCCATTGACGGATCGCTCCATTCCTAGTGTTCTCACCGGCTGCGCTCGTCGGACATTTTTCTGCTTCTCCATGACGATGTTGCTCCTCATCACTCCATGTCATCATCCACACCAGGGTTCTTGACTGGCGGCTTCCCTCCATACACCCCCACCAACCGCTCCGCCGTCTCCCGCAACTCCCGCCGCAAACTCTCCGGCTCCAACACCTCCGCGTCCGCGCCCCATTGCAGCGCCCACCAGCCTACTTCTCGCGGTTCGTTGACCTCGACCTCGAATAACAGGCTGCCGTCGGGTTGATCAGTGAGGTTTTGGGTGCGGTGCCAGCAGGCTTC
>JANMUI010000095.1:0-2500 GCA_031391405.1 Betaproteobacteria bacterium | reverse complement strand
GAAGACGGCGGTTACGTGCTGATCGGCGGGCGGGTTGCTTGCCCGGCGATCTTTCAGGGAATTGAATGGGGCACGGATACGGTGCTGCACGCGACAAGGCAAGTGCTCCGTGCATGCGCGATCGATTGGCATGAGCTTGGTACACTTTGGGATGTCGATCGACCGGAAGACCTGATGCGACTGTCTATCGAGTATCCCGACTTCGCTCCGGCCGTTGTCGCAGCGGGTTCCAACGCGAAAGCCCGTCGCGTTCAATCGACATCATCATAAATTCACTACTATGACGGCGAAGAAAATCCTCGTCCTCTTCACCAACGAATGGGACACCGCCGAATTCGAGAGCCAGCGGTACGCCGGCCGCTTTGAGTTTATCTTCGAAGGCTTCGATCTCTTCAAATTCCCCGAGAACGCGTGGTTGATGCTGTTCGATGCCAGACGATTTATCGCGCGCATCGTCTCCCGCTTTGCCAATGCCGGAATCGACGGCGTAATTTCAACCGACGAGCATTTCGGTACGATGATTGCCGCCATCATCGCTCAGCGTCTCGGCGTTCCTGGTGGCAATGTCGACAACATCCTCATCGCACAGCACAAATACTACGCCCGCGTGAGACAGCGTGAGATCGCGCCTGAAGCGACACCGGCGTTCTCGTACTTTCCCTATCAGATCGATCGGGCCGAAGACACCGGGTTCGAATTCCCTTTCTATGTAAAGCCGGTCAAGGCGACGTATTCGATTCTCGCCCGGCGCGTGGATAGTTTCGACGAGCTGAAGCAGCACCTGACATTCGGGATGCTGGAGAAGCTAATTCTCGAGAAGCTGATCAAGCCGTTCAACGACCTCGGGTCGGATCGCGGTCTGTTTCCGATCGATGCACACCACCTTGTCGCCGAGACATTGCTCGAAGGCGATCAAGTAACCGTCGAAGGATTCGTCAACCAGGGCCAATATACGATGCTGGGTGTGGTCGATTCGATCATGTACCCGGGCACGAGCGCCTTCCAGCGGTTCGACTACCCATCGCATCTGCCGCTCGATGTGCAGCAACGGATGGAGGCGCTCACCGAAAGGATCGCAAGAGGGTTCGGATTCGACCACGGCTTTTTCAATATGGAGTACTTCTACAATCGCGCGACGGATCAGATTCACCTGATCGAAGTTAATCCGCGATTGGCCTATCAGTTCGCCGATTTGCGCGAGAAAGTGGATGGATTCAATCCGTACGAAGCGTTGCTCGATCTCGCGGTCGGTGACACCCCAAAGGTCGTCTTCCGCCAGGGCCGATATCGGCATGCGGCGAGCTTTGTATTGCGCAAATTCGGTCGCGCACGCCTGCGCAAGGCGCCGTCCGCCGCCGAATTGCATGACGTGCGTCGCCGCCATCGTGATCTGCGGCTCATGGTCTATGTCAAGAAAGGCGCCAGCCTCGATCGGGAGCTGAAATGGCTGGGCAGCTATCGCTATGCGGTCTTGAATCTCGGCGCGATGGATCACCGTGGCCTCTTCGATCGCTTCCACACCGTGAGCCGCGAGCTTTTGTTCGACTTCGCCTGAGAAAGCACCGATGACATGGTGACTCTGGGCCGCGATTGACGCGACGAACGCTGCGTTGCATGGGTCGCAGGGCGGTGCGCACCGCTCATTGCGCATGAAAAAACTGCTGCTGATCGGCGGTGGACACAGCCACGTCGAGGTACTGCGCCAGTTCGGCCTGTCGCCTGATCCAACCATCGACATCACCCTCGTCAGCCCGCATCGACACACCCCTTATTCGGGCATGTTGCCCGGCTGGATCGCGGGACATTATCGATTCGCCGATTGCCATATCGATCTCACCCGCATCACACGATTTGCACGCGCACAATTCCTGCAATCGCGGATCGCCTCGATTGATTGGGCGCGCAAGAAAGCGACCGCTCGCGACGGATCAACGCTCGAGTACGACGCGTGCTCGATCGATATCGGGTCGACAACGCCTATCCGCTCGATTCAAGGTGCTCGCGAGCATGCCGTGTCGGTGAAGCCGGTCGGGCATTTCATCGATGCGATCGAATCGCTCGCATCCCAGGTTCGCGGCGGTCAACGCATGCGAGTCGCGGTTATCGGCGCGGGTGCCGCTGGTGTCGAAGTGCTGCTCTCGGTCCAGTATCGTCTCGGTCGCGAGGTGCCGGCAGCGAATCTGTCGTACACGCTGATCGCAGCTTCATCGACGGTGCTGCCGGGCCATTCAGAGAAAGTCCGCAATGCGTTCCTGCGAATATTGAAGGATCGCGACGTGGTCGTGCTCCCGGACTTTTGCGTAAAGTCGATTCGAACGGGGATGGTGCAATCGGTCGATGGCCGTGAAACAGGCGCCGACTTTGTGGTGATCGCGACCGGCGCCGAAGCCGCATCGTGGCCCGCCGATTCGAACATCGAGACCGATTCGCTTGGGTTCATCAAGGTGAACGAGCACCTGCAGGCGCTTTCCGATCCATACCTGTTCGCGGCGGGTGATAT
>JANMUI010000163.1:0-2891 GCA_031391405.1 Betaproteobacteria bacterium | reverse complement strand
GGCCGATGTTCTGCTGGTACGTTCGCAACCTCTACCTGGGCAACAAGCTGCGTGACCCCAATGCGCTCGCCGTGTGCGGCACCCCGGTGGACCTCGGCGCGATCGGTGTGCCGTCCTACATCGTTGCGACCCGTGAAGATCACATCGTGCCGTGGCGTTCCGCCTATGTATCCACACAGTTGCTGTCACACCGTTCCCGATTCGTCCTCGGTGCAAGTGGGCACATCGCCGGCATCATCAATCCGGCAGCGAAGAATCGCCGCAGCTACTGGACCCAGGACGAATTGACCGCGGACCCCGGCCGATGGATTGCCGGGGCGGTCGAACACAAGGGAAGTTGGTGGCCCGACTGGCTCGCGTGGCTCCGCGCGCATGCCGGCAAACGGGTTCGCAAGCCGGCAAGGCTTGGCGCCAAGGGATATGACCCGATCGAACCGGCGCCCGGCCGGTATGTACTCGATCGTATCGATTGATCAATCGCGGCCTTGGCAGGCTGCGGCGCACATCCGGCGGCAGTCCGGGTGGGCCTGTTCAAACCATTTGAAGCAAACATCAATCAGCGAGGATCACACATGCGCGTCGCACTGGTCACAGGAGGAATGGGCGGTATTGGTACGGCCATATGCAAACGGTTTGCGAGCGCCGGGATGAAGGTCGTCGCGAACTGTCTGCCCGCCTATCCGCGCAAAGCGGAATGGCTCACGGGCATGGCGGCTGACGGATTTCGCGATGTTCACGCCGCGGAATTCGACGTCACCGACATCGAGGCCTGTCGTGATGTCATTGCGTCCGTCGCGAGGACAGTCGGCTTGATCGACATTCTCGTGAACGGCGCGGGTATCACGCGAGACGCGACCTTTCGAAAGATGGGGATCGACGAGTGGCATGCTGTGATCAATAGCAATCTCAATTCCCTCTACAACGTGACCAAACAGGTCATCGACGGCATGGCCGAGCGTGGATGGGGGCGGATCGTGAGCCTGTCATCGGTCAACGGTACGCGTGGCCAGTTCGGGCAAACGAATTACTCCGCAGCCAAGGCGGGGGCAGCCGGTTTCTCGAAGGCGCTGGCGCAGGAAGCCGTTCGCAAGGGCGTGACGGTGAATTGTGTCTCCCCGGGCTATGTCGATACCGACATGGTGAGGGCGATTCGCGCCGACGTTCGGCAGGCGATCATTGCCGGCATTCCGATGGGGCGGCTTGCGACGGCGGAGGAGATCGCAGCCCTGGTCGGATTCCTGGCTTCCGATGACGCCGGGTACATCACCGGCGCCAACATTCCAATCAACGGTGGCATGCATATGTATGGGTGAACGGAGAGAACCAAATATGCGGGGTGAGCGCGAGCGCGCGCGCCGTATCTGCACGCGTATAATGATGCGTCGCATCACCGCAGTGCGACCGACCGCGCGGTTTGCATGAATCCTCAGGCAGAACCGCAAGTCGATCCAAGAGCGAGCGGCGGCCGGTTCGAGGAGAGGAGCACCCATGGCGAAGCAGATGCGGCTCATCAAGAAATACCCGAATCGCCGGCTGTACGATACGCAGAGCTCGAGCTACATCACCCTCGCAGACGTGAAGGAGCTCGTGATCAAGCAGGACCAGTTCCAGATCATCGACGCCAAAACGAACGAGGACCTTACCCGCTCGATTCTGCTGCAGATCATCCTCGAGGAAGAAAACGCCGGCACGCCGCTGTTCACCCACGACGCGCTGACCCAGCTCATCCGGTTCTACGGTGGTGCGATGCAAGGCATGGTCGGCAACTATCTCGAGAAGAATATCCATGCGTTCATCGAGATCCAGCGGAACATCCAGGAGCAATCGAGCAAGATGTTCGGGGGCGATACGACCAAGGTCAATCAGGACCTGTGGTCGCAATTCATGAGCTTTCAGGGTCCGGCCATGGAAAGCCTGGTGAGCGCTTATATGGACCAGTCGAAGCAAATGTATGAGCAGATGCAAAGCCGGTTGCAGAGTCAGACGAAATCGATTTTTTCCGGATTTCAGTTTCCCGGTTTCCCGCCCGCCCCAGGCAGCCCACCGGGCGACAAGTCCGGGAACAAGTAGCCTCGCGCGAGCGATCCAATACGCACGCGCATTCATTGGGCTTCGCGGCCCAGGTAGATTCTCTTGAGCACCGCAATCACTAAATCTTCGCGCACGGACGCTCGCATGCGCAAGCCGACGGCGATTCCCCGGGTCGGATTCGTTTCGCTCGGCTGTCCGAAGGCCCTCGTTGATTCGGAACGGATCCTCACGCAACTGCGTGCCGAAGGCTACGAAATCTCACCAAGCTACGATGGGGCTGACCTGGTCGTGGTCAACACCTGTGGCTTCATCGACGATGCGGTCGAGGAGTCGCTCGATGCCATCGGCGAGGCGCTTGCCGAAAACGGCAAAGTGATCGTCACCGGCTGCCTCGGTGCAAAAGGCGACATTGTTCGGGCGACCCATCCGAGCGTGCTCGCGGTCACCGGGCCACATGCCACCGACGAGGTGATGAACGCCGTGCATGCGCATCTGCCGCGGCCGCATGATCCGTTCTCCGACCTGGTGCCCCCGCATGGCATCCGGTTGACGCCGAAGCACTATGCCTATCTCAAGATTTCCGAAGGATGCAATCACCGGTGCACGTTCTGCATCATTCCGTCCATGCGAGGGGATCTGGTTTCCAGACCGATCGGCGATGTCATGAGCGAGGCGGAGAATCTCGTCCGTGCGGGCGTGAAGGAACTGCTCGTGATCTCGCAGGACACGAGCGCGTACGGCGTTGACGTGAAGTACCGCACCGGATTCTGGAACGGCCGTCCGGTGAAGACGCGTATGAACGAGCTCGTGACCGCTCTCGGCTCACTCGGCGCCTGGGTCCGGCTGCACTATGTGTATCC
>JANMUI010000085.1:0-2893 GCA_031391405.1 Betaproteobacteria bacterium | reverse complement strand
GGTGGCCAGAAATCGCGCGCCGCCGGATTGACGAACGCGCTTGTCGCGCTGCCCCCCACAAAGAACCTGATGTTGTCGGTGGCAATATCGGAGGCGCCTTCAATGTAATTGGCTCGAACGGTCGCGCCCGCGCTGATGCCTGATGCGGAATTGATGGCGGTCTTGCCGGGGGAGTAGACCGCGTTGTTGGCAAGCACCATATTGGTTCCACCCCAGCGCACATACACCCCGGCGTCGTTGTTGTAGAGCGTATTGTTGACCGCCGTAACGTTCTTCATCTGCGCCACTTGTGCGTGGCTATAGAGCGATAAGCCGGTTCCACTATTGAGGACGATATTATTTCGCACGACCGCGTCGGCGACCGCATAGATGCCTTCCAGGCAGCCCCAGATGACGTTTTCTTCGACGATGTTCACCGCGTTCGTATTGGTGCCGTAGACGAAGATGCCGGGGTAGGGCATGTTGTAGATGACATTGCCCCGGATCACATTCGAGTGTGAGCCGACCTTGACCTCGATGCCATCGCCCTGGGTGGTTCCCGGCAACGCGTCGCGGATCCAGTTTCCTTCGATGAGGGAATTGCTGACCACGCAGGTCGCGTTGTTGCAGCCGACATACATGCCTTCGCCCGTTCCGCCGCCGATGCCGGTGCGATGGATATGGTTGCGTCGCACGGTGATGCGATCCATGCTGCTGCGAAAATTGATGCCGACGTCGATATCGTGGATCTCCAGATCCTCGAGCGTGATGTCAGACGGTGTGCCGCTGAGATTGATCCCGTCGCCGCCGTTGCCGATAATTTCCAGGCCGCGAATCGAGAGATAGGTCGCGCCTTCGATGTTGATGGTGTTCTGGACGGCCGCACCGGCCGGCCGGGTAATGATCGGGCGCGCCCCGCCGTCGGCGGCCCGGATGATGACCGGCGCTGCGGCAGTTCCTTTGACACCGATGCTGATCCGTCCGGTATCGGAGTAGGTGCCCGCATGGACGATCAGCGTGTCGCCCGGTTGCAGGGATTCGACCGCGGTTTCGAAGCTGCCCCCGGGCTGAAGGTTCTTGATCGCTTGGCCCCATGCCGGCGCCACTGCGATCATCAACAGAATTCCTCCCAATCGCAACGCTTTGCTGCAGGACATGACTACTCTCTCATTTAGGCCGCGAGCATGATATTCCACGGGCCTTTCGCGCCGTTCGGGCTCGCGATGAGTGGGTGTGCGAAACGGATGAGTGGGAAACCGGAGCGATGTCAAGACTCCGGCGCCAGGCGCCGCCACCTGGGTCCGCGCTATCCATGGACCGGTGCCAGGCCGCCTTGCAGCGATCGGCGTCGAGGGCAAGTATCATGGCGGTCCGCATAGTGACCACTAGGACTCGCCATGGGCAAGATGGAACTGGATCTGAACGCGTACTGGGTTCCCTTCACTCCAAACCGGCAGTTCAAAAGCGCGCCCCGCATCGTCGTCAGCGCGAAGGACATGCACTACACGACCGACGACGGGCGTGAGATTCTCGACGGCACCTCGGGACTTTGGTGCGTGAGCGCGGGCCATCGGCGCAAGCCGATCGTCGATGCGCTCAAGGCACAGCTTGACGAGCTCGATTACGTCGCCGCGTTTCAGATGGCGCATCCGAAAGCGTTCATGGCCGCGCAGCGGATCGCCGACCTTGCCCCGGCTGGGCTCGATCACGTCTTCTTCACGAACTCCGGATCCGAGGCGGTAGATACCGCGCTCAAGATCGCGCTGGCCTACTGGCGAGCGAAAGGGCAGGGTCATCGCACCGTGATGGTCGGGCGCGAGAAGGGCTATCACGGGGTCGGATTCGGCGGGATCTCGGTGGGTGGCATTCCCGCGAACAGGAAAGTCTTTGGCAGCATGTTGCCGCGGGTCGATCATCTTCGGCATACGTTCGTGGCAGAGCATCATGCTTTCGCGCGAGGCGAGCCGGCATGGGGTGCGCACCTGGCCGATGAGCTGGACGAGCGGATCGTCCCGCTGCACGACGCATCGAACATCGCGGCGGTTATCGTGGAACCGGTGGCGTGTTCGGGTGGGGTGCTCATTCCGCCGCAGGGCTACCTGAAGCGATTGCGCGAGATCTGCGACAAGCACGGCATCCTCCTGATATTCGATGAAGTCATCACCGGTTTTGGGCGGTTAGGCAAGAATTTCGCGGCCGACTACTTCGGGGTCGTGCCCGATATGATCGTCTTCGCGAAGAACGTGACCAACGCGAGCGTCCCGATGGGCGGCGTGATTCTCAGGAAAGAGATCTACGACGCGATGATGAATGGTCCGGAGCACGTCATCGAGCTGTTCCACGGCTACACCTATTCCGGGCATCCCCTGGCATCCGCCGCTGCGCTCGCGACCATCGATCTCTATCGCGACGAGGATCTATTCAATCGCGTTGCCACGATGGCGCCCTACATGGAGAACGCGGTGCATGCGTTGAAGGATCTGCCGAATGTCGTCAGTGTTCGCAATATCGGTCTGATCGGCGCGATCGAGCTTGCGCCGCGTGGCGGCGTGCCTGGCAAGCGCGGCTACGACGCCTTCATCGAATGCTTCAAGCAGGGCGTTCTGGTCCGGGCGAGTGGCGACATCATGGTGTTCGCCCCGCCGTTCATCTCCGAGAAGAAACACATCGATCAGATGGTCGAAACGCTGTCGGCCGCGATCAGGAAAGTCGGTTGATCGGGAAGGAACTGCTCCGCCGCTACGAAAGGACGGGGCGCGCCCGTCAATCTGCGTCGAGATGATGTTCCAGATCCTCTTGAACGCGTTGGCGTTGGGCGCTGCCTACGCGCTCCTCGCGCTTGGCTTCGTGCTGATCGTCAATGCCACCAGTGCGGTAAATTTCGCGCAAGGCGATATGGTGATGGCAGGCGGTT
>JANMUI010000079.1:0-2218 GCA_031391405.1 Betaproteobacteria bacterium | reverse complement strand
CATCCCCGACAATGCGGTTTCCGCGACGTCAAAGAACGAGCTGCGCCTCACCGTAGGCGTTACGGTGTCCGAGAAAATCCTCCCGGAGGAAATCGGCCGGCTTCCCATGGTGGAGAAAGTCGCCGCCGGCGTGCGCAAGGCGATGGCCGATGCCGGCATCACCGATCCCGCCGACGTGCATTTCGTTCAGACCAAGACACCGCTCTTGACCTCGGAGCGTATCGCTGCGGCGAAGTCGCGCGGGCAAACCTGCGTCATGACCGACACGATGGAGTCGATGGCCGTCTCCAACGCCACGGCCGCATTGGGTATCGGCGTCGGTGTGGGCGAGTTTCCGTTGCCGCGTGCCGAACAGATCGCCCACGACCTTTCGCTCTATTCGTCGGTTGCTTCGTGCTCCTCGGGTGTGGAACAGGACGAAGCGCAAATCGTCGTGGTGGGCAATCGCCGCGGCATCGGCGGTGATTTCCGGATTGGCCATTCGGTGATGAAAGATTCGATCGACTTCGAGGGCATCTACGAAGCAATTCGCAATGCCGGATTGCCGTTGCCCGATCGCGCGCGGGCGAGCGATCTGGGCGACGCGCTGGTGAACTGCTTCATCAAATGCGAGACCCATCCATCGGGGCGGCTGCGTGGCCGGCGTCTGGTCTCGCTCAATGATTCGGATATCCATCACACCCATCACACCAAGGGCGCGGTGGGCGCCGTAGCGGCGGCGGCGATTGGCGACCCGGCCGTGTACTGCTCGGTGGCGGCGCTGCAGCAAGGGCCGGCTGGCGGCGGCGTGGTCGCGGCGATCGTCAATGCGAGCCGCATCAAAGGCGCGAAAAGCTGACGTCGGCACGGAGCGGGAACGACTAAGCGGCTGTTGCAGAAAAACTGCGACAGCACAAATCCTGGGGAGCGAACGATGACGTTGCTGTCCGTACCGATCATAGATATCGCGCCGTACCGTACCGGCCCTGCAGCAGCAAAGAACGAAGTGGTCGCCGCGGTCGACAAAGCGTGCCGCGACATCGGGTTTCTCGTGATCACCGGGCACGGTGTTTCACCGGCATTGACCGCGCGGGTGGAAGCCACATCGCGGCGATTTTTCAAGATGCCGCTTGATGCGAAGCAAGCGCTCAAACGCCCGCAGGACGATCAGGTGCGCGGCTACAGCGCTGTGGGCAACGAAGGTCTCTCGTACAGCCTGGGCAAGAAAGCGCCGGGGGACCTCAAGGAATCATTTACGATCGGCCCGATCGATCCGCCGAACGACAAGTACTTCACCGGCCCCGCTGCCGGCCCGCACTTCGCACCGAACCTGTGGCCCGCACAGATCGACGATTTTCGTGAGAGCTGGTCGGCGTATTTCGAGACGATGTCCGGCCTCGCGGTCGACCTCATGCGCATCTTCGCGCTTGGGCTCGCATTGCCCGAGCACTTCTTCGATGACAAGATCGACCGGCACATCAGCATGTTCCGGGTGCTTTCGTATCCGGATCAAACCGAGCCACCCGAACCCGGCCAACTGCGTGCCGGCGCGCACTCCGATTACGGCAGCCTCACCATTCTGAAAATCGAGGATCGACCGGGCGGCCTGCAGGTATGCAACAAGGCAGGGGAGTGGATCAGCGTGCCGGTGGTACCGGGCTCGTTCGTCGTGAACATCGGCGATCTCATGATGCAGTGGACCAACGATCAGTGGATCTCGACGTTGCATCGGGTCGCCAACCCGCCGCGCGAGCGCGCCAATGACAGTCTGCGGCAATCGCTCGTGTACTTCCATCAGCCGAACTACGACGCGATGGTGGAGTGTCTGCCGAGCTGCCTCGCGCCTGGTGAACGCGCCAAATACGCGCCGATCTCATCGGGGGATCATCTGCGCAACAAATTTCTCAAGCAGACCACGTTCGGTGGCGACCAGCCGAAGGAGGCCTGACGATGGCGCATCTTTCCTATGTAAACATCTTTGCCAAGGACATCGTCGCGCTGAGCGGCTTCTACGCCAACCTGTTCGGCTTTGCCGAGATCGAAGCGATCCGCTCGCCGATTTTCCGCGGCCTGGATACGGGCAAGAGTGCGCTCGGCTTCAACGCCCATGACGCCTACGGTCTCTTGCAGCTTGCCGACCATGCCGACACCCGTGGAATCAAATTCCTGCTCAATATCGATGTCGACAGTCAGGCCGACGTCGATCGGCTGGTGCCGCTTGCGGTGGCCGCCGGCGCCG
>JANMUI010000078.1:0-18644 GCA_031391405.1 Betaproteobacteria bacterium | reverse complement strand
TTCGTGGTCGCCGCGGGCGGGGCGTTTCTCATCGTGATGGCGTTGATCCCCAAGGTGGGCGCGATCATTGCGCTCATGCCGGCCGCGGTGCTGGGCGGCGTGCTGCTGTTCATGTTCGGGATGGTGGCCTCGGTGGGCATCGACATCATCGGCAACAACATGAAGACGCGCCGCGATGCGTTGATCGTCGCAAGCTCGCTCGCGCTCGGCTTGGGAATCCAGGCGGCGCCACCCGGCGCCTTCGATGCGATTCCGCAGGCGCTGCGCATTCTCGTCACCGACGGCATCGTGATGGGGATCATGCTCGCCATGTTCCTGAACGCCGTGCTCCCGCGCGAGGAGGAGGCGCCGACTGCGAGGTCGCATTGATCGCGTAATCGGGGATACGTAATCGGGGACAGTTCACGATTGTTTTCCGATCAGATTGAATCGCCTGCTCCCCACGTACGGAACAGGCACCGCAGGTACCAGGAACGCTCCCTGAATATCGCCGGCCGCCGGTGCCGCGGAGGCCGTCGTTGAAGTCTTGTGCCGCCGCCGGAAGGTCTGATAGACTTAGTCCAGTGACTTAGTCCATAATCCTCATCGCGCGTCTTTCGCGGGGCGCGATTAAAAAATTCGGGAAATTCATGGCAATCATCGTCAACGTACACGAAGCCAAGACGCACCTTTCCCGCCTCCTCGAGCAGGCCCACGGCGGACAGGAAATTATTCTTGCCAAGGCCGGCAAGCCGTACGCACGGCTGATGCCGCTTGCGATGGAGCCGGTCCGCCGAATGCCGGGGCGCCTGGCCGGACGCGTCGATGACGCGTTTTTCGAACCGTTGCCGCGCGCAGAGCTGGATGCCTGGGAGGGGCGATAGTGCGGTTGCTTCTCGACACGCACGCGCTGCTGTGGTGGTTCAGCGACGACAAGCGACTGTCACGAAAAGCGCGGAAAGCGATTGCTGACGACGCGAACGAGATTCTAGTCAGCGCAGCCAGTGCGTGGGAGATCGCGACAAAACAGCGTTTGGGCAAGCTCGAAGGAATGCCGCAGGTAGCGGAGCGGTTCGCGGAATTGGTCGCCGCAGACGGCTTTGTCCATCTACCGATCACGCACCAGCATGCGGTAAGGGCGGGTGGCTATCGGCTCGAGCATCGCGATCCGTTCGATCGAATGTTGGCGGCGCAGAGCGAGCTTGAAGCGATTGCGCTGATCACCGACGATATGGCAATGTCCCGGTTTCCATGCAAGACGTTTTGGTGACGCATGTAATAGTGTCATAGGGGACAGACCAGAATGGCATTTACTTAATGCGCGTTGCTCAAACCTCCGTTCGCCCTGAGCCTGTCGAAGGGTAACGCAGGCTTGTCGAGGGCGGGCGATCGTCCGCTCACGGACGCTCCGGCATTCACCCTTCGACAGGCCTGTCCTGAGCTTGTCGAAGGGCTCAGGGCGAACGGTAAATCCCCTAGTTCGCTTTAAGTAAGGGCCATTCGGGACAGACCACGATTGCTTTCTATGAACACGGCTGGACGCCTCTGCGGTGATCCGTTACCTCTCCGAGTGCCACATTCGCTGCGAGAGTACAACGCGTATGCCGGTGAACCTGACCGCGCCTATAAGCCTGGGCACCTAGCCCATCGACATTACGCTAAGCTTTGCGGGTTGGGGACGCTCCGGCTCCGGCGCGCGTCCCCCGTTAGTCGAATCCCGATCCAACTCGCGAAGGAGTGTTCATGAAAAAATCGATGCTGTTGCTGGTGGCCGCGCTGGTCAGCGTGAGCGTGGCGCACGCCCAGGACACCCTGAAGAAGATCAAAGACTCGGGCGCCGTCACGATGGGCGTGCGCGAGTCCTCCGGTGCCTTGTCGTTCACGCTAGGCGACGGCAAGTACGTGGGCTTTCATGTTGAAGTCTGCCAACGGGCGCTGGCCGATGTTCAAAAGCAGCTCGGCATGGCCAAACTCGACATCAAGTACCAGGCCGTGACCTCGCAGAACCGCATTCCGCTGGTGCAAAACGGCACCGTGGACATTGAATGCGGATCGACCACCAACAACGCGGCGCGGCAGAAAGATGTGGCGTTCGCGCCCACCACTTATGTCGAGGAAGTGCGTATCGCGGTCAAAGCCAATTCTGGCATCACATCGATCAGCCAGCTTGCCAACCGAAAGGTTGCCACCACCACCGGCACCACATCGGTTCAGCACCTGCGCAAACACGAGCGTGCCGCCAAGATCAACTTCGACGAGGTGTTCGGCAAGGACCATGCTGACAGCTTCCTCCTCCTGGAGAGCGGCCGCGCCGATGCGTTCGTCATGGATGGCCAGATTCTCGCCGGGCTGATCTCAAAGGCGAAGAAACCGGACGACTTCAAGATCGTTGGAGAGGTCCTGTCGGTGGAACCGATCGCGATCATGTATCGCAAGGACGACGCCGGGTTCAGAAAAGCCATCGACGACAGCGTGCGCGGGATGATGAAATCGGGCGATCTCGCCAAGCTCTACGACAAATGGTTCATGCAGGCGATTCCGCCGGCGAACACCAAGGTCGGGCTGGCATTGTCGGAGGCGACCAAGGCCGCATGGAGCGGTCCGAATGATCGGCCCATGGAAGACTACGCGAAGAAATAGCCGCTGAGCGAGCCCGGGCGCCTGCGGGCGCAGGGTCTGCACATACGCTTCAACGCCGCATCCGAACGCCGCCACAGAGGCTAGCGCATGACTTGGGACTGGCAGGTCTTCTTCCAGGACACCGGCGGCGATCAGACTTACCTCGAATGGCTCATATCGGCATGGGGCTGGACAATTTCGGTCGCGCTCCTCGCCCTCGTCGTCGCCCTCTTCTCGGGCTCCTTGATGGGCATCCTACGCACGACGCCTAACAAGTGGCTGGTGCTGATCGGCAACAGCTGGACCGAGCTGTTCCGGAACATCCCGCTGCTGGTACAGATCTTCCTCTGGTATCACGTCATCCCGGGAATATACAAACCGCTGCAGGCGTTCCCGAGCTTCATCCTCGTCGTCTTTGCCCTGGGATTCTTCACCTCGGCGCGAATATCGGAGCAGGTGAAGGCGGGTATCGAATCGCTGTCGCGCGGCCAGCGCTATGCCGGCCTCGCGATGGGTCTCACCCTGCCGCAGACCTACCGCTACGTGCTGCTGCCGATGGCGTTTCGCATCGTCATCCCGCCGCTCACCAGCGAGTCGATGAACATCATCAAGAACTCGTCGGTGGCCTTCGCGGTGAGCATCGCCGAGCTGACGATGTTCGCGATGCAGGCGCAGGAGGAGACCTCGCGCGGCGTCGAGATCTACCTCGTCGTCACCTTGCTCTACTTCGTGTCGGCGTTCGCGATCAACCGCATCGCATTGTTCATTGAACACCGTGTCCAGGTGCCAGGAATGATCGGGGGCGGGAAATGAATCTCGACTTCGCCTTCCTCAATTGGGGCGTCATCAACAGCTTCATCGTCAAGGGCCTGATCTTCTCGGTCCAGCTCACGCTGATCGCCATGGTCGGTGGCATCGTGCTCGGCACGGTCCTCGCGTTGATGCGCCTCTCCGGGAAACCATGGCTGGTCATGCCTGCGGCGTTCTATGTCAACACGCTGCGTTCGATCCCCCTCGTCATGGTGATCCTGTGGTTCTTTCTGCTGATCCCGTTGCTGATTGGCCGGCCGATGGGCGCGGAGTTGTCGGCGATCATCACCTTTACGGTCTTTGAGGCGGCTTACTACTCGGAGATCATGCGTGCCGGCATCCAGTCGGTGTCAAAGGGGCAGGTCTACGCTGGTTACGCGGTGGGCATGACCTATGCGCAGACGATGCAACTCGTGGTGCTGCCCCAGGCCTTTCGCAATATGCTGCCGGTACTGCTGACACAGACCGTGATCCTGTTCCAGGACACCTCCCTGGTGTATGCCATTGGTGCCTACGATCTCTTGAAAGGCTTCGAGATTGCCGGCAAGAACTTCAATCGGCCAGTCGAGACCTATCTCGTCGCGGCCGTCGTGTACTTCGTGATCTGCTTCAGCCTGTCGATGCTCGTTCGCCGGTTGCAGAAGAAGATCCAGATCATTCGTTGAACGGGACGCCCCATGATCGACATCAAGAACGTCAGCAAATGGTATGGCAGCTTCCAGGTGCTGACCGATTGCACCACCAGCATCGCGAAGGGCGAAGTGGTCGTCGTCTGTGGACCGTCGGGGTCGGGCAAGAGCACCTTGATCAAGACCGTCAATGCGCTGGAGCCATTTCAGAAGGGCGACATTGTCGTCGATGGCATCTCGGTCACCGACCCGAAGACCAACCTGCCGAAGCTCCGCGCGCGCGTGGGCATGGTGTTTCAGCATTTCGAGCTGTTTCCGCACCTCACCGTCACCGAGAACCTGACGCTTGCGCAGATCAAAGTGCTCGGCCGCAGCGCCGATGAAGCCAAGACCCGCGGCATGAAGATGCTCGACCGGGTTGGCTTGATGGAGCAGAAGGACAAATTCCCGGGCCAGCTCTCCGGTGGTCAGCAACAGCGCGTGGCGATCGCGCGAGCTCTCTCAATGGACCCGATCGTCATGCTGTTCGACGAGCCGACCTCGGCGCTCGACCCGGAGATGGTCGGCGAGGTGCTGGATGTAATGGTCAAGCTCGCGACCGAGGGCATGACGATGATGGTCGTCACCCACGAGATGGGCTTCGCACGCAAGGTGAGTCATCGCGTGGTCTTCATGGACCAGGGCAAGATCGTCGAGGACTGCTCGCGCGACGATTTTTTCGGCAAGCCCGAGGCGTTATCCGCCCGCGCGAAGGAGTTTCTGTCGAAGATCCTCCAGCACTAGCGGTCGCAAGACCGAGGGCTTCACGAAGATCCTATTCCGGCCCCAGCGCACTTGGCGACACCGCCAAGGCAACTCACACCAGCGTGATCCGCCAGGAATCTACGACCGGGCCCTACCCCGCCCGCGCCTACTTTCGCACCACGCGATTGCGCAACACCCCGAGCCGCTCGAATTCGACTTCGACCAGATCGTTCGGCTTCAACCAGTGGCCGCTCTCTAATCCGCAACAACCGCCGATCGTGCCGGAGCCATACACAGAGCCCACCTGCAGCGTTTCGTCGACCGACAGGAACGCGATGATGTCTTCGAATGAGTGAATCATGCCACGCGTCGTGCTGTTGCCGACTTCCTGGCCGTTGATGCGCACCTTCACCGCGAGCCCGCGTGCATCAGGAACCTCGTCGCGCGTGACGATCCACGGCCCGATGGCATTGCCGGTGTCGAAGCTCTTGCCTTTCGCCGGACCCATCCAACCTTCCATTTCACGGGCCTGGCGATCACGCGCCGAGAAGTCGTTGAAAATCGCATAGCCGAAAATGTGCTCGCTCGCGCGATTCTTCGGAATGTTCTTGCCTTGCTTGCCGACGAACACGGCGAACTCGGCTTCGTAGTCCAGCCACTCCGAAAAACTTGGCCACTCGATCTCAGCGTCCTGGCCCACCACGTTGAAACGGTTCGCCGTGTAGTAGGTGGGCTGCTTCAGGCTCACTTCCGGGATCGAGTGATTGAACTTCGCGCGCTCGGGCTCAGGCTGCCCGGCAATGCGCGCTTTCAATCTGGCGATGCCAAAAGGCGCGTCCCGCATATGTTGCTCGAAGTTGTTGAAGTCGAGGATGTAGCGGGGCTCGGGCAATGGAGAAAGCAATTTCGCCGCAGCCAGGGATTGGCGGTGAGCCGAATCGGATCCGGCACGCTCGATCACGCGGCGCACGAGATCGAGGCCGCGCTCGCCCGCGTCCATCAACGCAAGCATGCTGCCAAGCGCGGCATCATCGCTACCCAACAGCGCGCGATGCGCGGCGCGCAGATCAAGAATCGAACCAGCCGTAGTGTCGACGCTGCCGATGGTGGAAGCACCGGCTTGATTGAATGTTGCGAGTTTCATTGGTTCCTCCTTAGATCTATTCAGGCTTGATGCCCGCAGCCGTTACCACGCGCCGAAACACGTCGATGCTCTTGCCGATCGAATCGGCGAGCTCATCGGGCCCGACCGTACTGATCTCATACCCGGCGCCCTCCAGCTTCGCGCGGATATCGGGCACGTTCACGGCTTTCACGAGCTCGGCGTTGATACGATCAACGATCGCACGAGGCAAGCCGGCCGGACCCAGAATACCGATCCATGTTTCTGGCACCAGGTAATCGGGCATTCCGGACTCGGCAACGGTCGGGACATCCGGGGCACCCTTGGCTCGGCGCGCTTCCATGACGCTGATGGCGCGCAGGCGCCCCGACTTCACATGCTGGTTGACAGTCGATAACACGAGAATGCCCATCGGCACCTGGCCACCCAACAGATCATTCACCGCGGGGCCGCCGCCTTTGTAGGGAACGACCTGCATGTCGAACTTGCCGACGATGCGAAGAAGCTCGCCCGCAAGATGCTGATTCGAACCGCTCCCGGCGATTGCATAGGAAAGCTTTCCGGGATTTTTCTTGCCGTAGTCGATCAGCTCGCGAATCGAATTGACCGGTAGCGACGGATGGGTCACCAGCACCATCGGTGTGACCGCGGCCGCACCGATCGGGGTGAAATCCTTGACCGTATCGAATGAAACGCTCTTGGAGAAGAACGGCAACAGATAGTGCGAAGAAAACGTGATGAGCAGCGTGTAGCCATCGGGCACGGCCTTCGCCACGATGTCGGTACCGATGATCGAGCCCGCGCCTGGACGATTGTCCACTACGACCGGTTGCCCAAGTGCCTCGGAAAGCTTCTGGGCGACCGGCCGCGCGAAGGTGTCCGACGCACCGCCTGGCGCATATGGCACCACCAATCTGATCGGCTTGGCCGGGTATGCCTGCGCCTGCACGATTAGCGGCGCGCCCAGTGCAACGAGCAGCAGGAGGCGAAGCCTCGACATGTCTCTCTCCATGATAGGCGCCGGGATGCAAGAAGCGACGATCGAATCCTGCCCGCACGGGCTGCGCATCTAGTCTATCAATTGACTTCGATCGAAGTGTGCAATTATTCTGGGGTGGAATAGCGCCGACCCAGGCAACTTCAGCGCCCCGCATTGAGGAAGGAGACACCGATATGGCCAACAGTCCCGACGACCGTTCGCGAACCCAATCAGCAACGCATACATCAGCCGCGCGAACGAGTGCGCCCTACACGGGCTATTACAACCGGCCATCAGCCGAGACTGACTCGCACCTCACCGCGGTGGGCCCCGGCACGCCGTGTGGTGAGTATCTGCGCCGCTATTGGCATCCGTTCCTCCTCGCCTCCGAATTGAAGGACCTGCCGATCCCGGTGCGCCTGCTCGGCGAAGATCTCGTCGTGTTTCGTGACGGGTCGGGGCGCATGGGCCTGTTGCATCGCCACTGCATTCATCGCGGCGTGTCGCTCGAGTTCGGCATCATCGCCGAGCACGGGATTCGTTGCTGCTATCACGGCTGGCAATTCGATGTCGACGGCACGGTGCTCGACACGCCGGCCGAGCCGCCCACCAGCAGGATCAAACAGAACTTCTGCCAAGGCGCATATCGCCTTCGCGAATCGCACGGACTGCTGTTTGCCTACATGGGTCCGCCCGAGTCGGTGCCCGAGTTTCCGTTATACGACTCCTACGAGTACCCGAACGACAACAAGCTCGTGCCTTTCCGCATGAACCTGCCGTGCAATTGGCTGCAGATCGTCGAGAACGCCTCCGATCCGATGCACAACGCGTTTCTGCATGCGATCGTGAGCGGCCAGCAGTTCTCGCCCGCGTTCAAGGTTTTTCCCCAGCTTGACTATCCGGAGACGCCGCTTGGGTTTCTCTCGATGGCCACACGCAAGGTGAAGGACTACGTGTTCATCCGCGCGAGCGACATCATCCTGCCAAATGTCGGCCAGTTTCCGAATGGCGCGAACACGGTTGATCGCGAGGGCTTTGCGGTGCGTCCCTTCCTCACTCGCTGGTCGGTACCGGTGGATGATCACAACTCGTTCTACATTGGTGTGGCGCATCTCAACAGCTACAACGGCTCGGTGAAGAGTCTGCGTGCCGAGGATTACGGCGTGGACATGATTCCGTTCATCGGGCAGACGGGTGACCGTCCCTACGAGGAGCGCCAGCGCGAACCCGGCGACTACGACGCAGTGGTGAGTCAGGGCTTGGTTGCCAATCGCAAAGCGGAGCATCTCGGGACCACCGATCGCGGCGTCGTGCTGATTCGTCGCATGCTTGCACGCGCCATCGCCGCAACCCAAGCGGGTGATGCGCCCGCCATGCCGCAGCTCTACACAGACGGCAAGACCGCGCGGACCTATGCCCATGAAACCGTCGTGCGCATTCCAGCCGATGCGAATCTCGATGATCCTGCCGCGCTCGCCCTGTTTGGCCGGCGCGCGGCGATGGTGTTCGTCGAGACGGACCACTTACCCCCGCCTGAGCGAGAGCGCGTCGCGGAAGAGCGGATTCGCCGCCTCTTCGAGACCGCAACCGTCGGATAGGCGCAGAGAATCCCATGGCGCACCCGGAGTACATCGCCGCACGAACAGGTTCCGCGCGGGCTCGCTACGCGAGCGAGCTTGTGATGATCGATGGCATCGGCATCTTGTCGGGTGTCGCGCCGATCGATCTCGATGACGACACCATCGCACTTCCCGAAATGGTTGAAGAGCAGACACGCGGGGTGCTCGCTAATGTCGAGAAGATCCTGCAGGCACACGGCATGGCGCGCGACAACGTCGTGTCGGTGCGCATTCACCTCACGGAGTACAAGCGGTTCTACGAGCGCATGAATACCGCCTACGCAGGATTTTTCGCTGCGGGGCGTCTGCCGGCACGCAGTTGCGTCGGCGTAAGTCATTTGACCCGTGGGGCGCTGATCGAAATGGATGTTGTAGTCCGGCGCACCACAATCTAATCCCAAGGAGCAAGCGATGACCAAGGCAATCATGCTCGATGCGTTCGGCGGCACGGAGAATATGCGCGTCGCCGACATTACCGTCGGTGCACCGGGCGCGGGCGAAGCGCTGATCCGCCAGACCGTGATGGGCGTCAACTTCTCCGACGTGCTCGCCCGTCGCGGTGGCTACGCGGGCAAACCGCCGCTCGTAATGGGGCGCGAAGGTGTTGGCGTGGTCGAGGCAATCGGCGCGGGTGTCACGACCGTCAAGGTGGGTGAGCGGGTCGCCTACACAAGCAATCCGGGCGGTTACGCCGAAGCACGCACCGTGCAGGCGGATCGCCTCGTGGGTGTCCCCAATGACATCGACGATCTGCATGTCATGCCGCTCATGATGCGTGGCATGACATCGCACTACCTGTTGTTCGACATCGGCCGCGTGGGTCCCGGAACCACGATTCTCGCGTTCAGCGCCGCGGGCGGCGTCGGCGAAATTCTGTGCCAATGGGCGCAGTCGCTCGGTGCAATCGTGATCGGCAGCACCAGCACCGCCGACAAGCGCGCGTACGCGAAGCGCTATTGCCAGCATGTGGTGAGTTACGACGCCGCGGAGATCAAGGCGTGTATCGCCGATGTGACCAAGGGTCGCGGCGTCGATGTGGTATTCGACCCGGTCGGCAAGGACACGCTCGAAATCTCGTTCGCATCGGTGCGGCCACGCGGCATGCTCGCGTTCTATGGATCAGCGTCGGGTGCGACACCGCCGTTCGACCTCGCACGACTCGCACCGACATCGCTCTTTCTTACGCGCGCGAGCCTAGCGCCGTACATCGCTACGCGCGAAGAACTGCTGATGCGGGCCAACGCGACATTCGACGCCTATCGATCCGGCAAGTTCAAACTGGAGCACATTACGACATTCCCGCTGACCGAGGCGGTTGCGGCGCATAAGGCGATCGAAAGCCGGGGGACGACCGGGCCGATCGTGTTGGTGGCCGGCGGGCGGTGACCCACAACCGTGCGCGGTGCGCCGCGCAGATATCACCGCCCCTTGAACTCAGGCTTCCGTTTTTCCCGAAACGCAGCCTGCGCCTCCTTCGCGTCTTCGGTCTTGGCGATCGCGGCCGTCATGTCCTGCTCATAGCGATAGCCGTCGCGCAGGCTCATGTCTTCGATCGTGTTCAACGTGTGCTTGATCATGCGCGTCGAGACGGGACTCTTCGATGCGATGGTACGCGCGAGGTCCATCGCCACATTCATCAATTCTTCAGGCGTCGTACACGCCTCGACGATGCCAAGTCGGTACAGCTCCGGCCCCGGTACGCGGTAGCCGGTCAACATCATCCGGCGCAGCAGCGAGTGGCTGAACAGCCGCATGCCGTGGCGCCCGCCACCGAGCAGCCCGACATCGACTTCGGGCGCGCCGATCGTTGCCTTTTCGGAGGCGATCAAAATGTCAGCGGCGGCCACGATCGCGAGTCCCGATCCAAGTGCGGCACCATTGATCGCGGCGATCACCGGCTTTGCACATTCGCGGATCGCATGGAAACACTCGCGCGTGCGCCGCGAATGCGCGATGAGATCGCCCGGCCCCTTGATGATCTGCGCACGCCCTTTGAGATCGGCACCGGCGCAGAACTGCTTGCCGGCGCCGGTGAGCACCACTACGCGGATGTCATCAGTCTCGGAGATCCGATCAAGCACGTGCGTGAGCTCGTCATTCAACACACGGGTAAGCGCGTTGACAGGCGGGCTGTCCATGGTGAGCGTCGCCACATGCCCCTCGACGCTCACCTTGAGCTCTGCGTAATTCTCCAACCTCGATCTCCTATGCCAGCAGTGCTTTCACCCGATCCGGCGTGAACGGAATATCGCGAATACGCTTGCCGGTCGCGTTGGCGAATGCATTCGCGATGGCCGCAGCGGCTGGTCCTTGCGAACCTTCACCGACGCCGAGTGACCGTTCGTTCGGACGCTGGATGATCTCGACCTCGACCGCCGGCACTTGTGTGAAGCGCAAGATCGGGTAGTCGGCCCAGCTCTTCGTCTTCACGCCGGAGCGATCGAACTTGAGCGATTCGTTGATCGTCCAGCTCGCCGATTGGATGATCCCGCCTTCGATCTGATTGATGACGCCGTCGGGATTGACCGACAGACCCGCATCGACCACCGAGTACGCTTTCACCACGTGAACCACGCCTGTCTTCCGATTCACTTCGACATCGGCGACCACCGCGTTGTAGCACGCGAGATTCTTGTACATCGAGAAGGCGATACCACGCCCGGAAAGCGTGTCGCCGTTCGCACTGCCGCGCGCATTCGGCATCCACTTCGCGAGCTTCGCGGTGGCCTCGATCACCGCCCGTGCGCGCGGATTCTTCATATGGCGCAGACGATATTCAACCGGATCAGCGCCCGCCGCGACGGCCGCTTCGTCGATGAACGCTTCGGCCGCGAACACATTCGCATAGCCGCCGAGCGTACGCAGCGCCGACGTACGTAGTGGCGCCTCCCTCACAAAGTGCTTGCTGATGCGCTGACTCGGAAAATCATACAGCGGCACCGCGTTGCGATCCGATCCACCAGCAGGCTGCGGGATGTCATTCGGAAACGTGGGTGCGATAGGGCTCGCCTGATACCAGGCCGCGAGCAGATTCGCACCCTCCGGTCCGCTCCCGGGTCGCGTCGAATGCGGATAGCTCCAGAGCTCGTGCGCCCAACTGACGATGTTCCCCGCATCATCGAGACCGGCCTTCATCTTCATGATCATGGCCGAGCCGAACGGCTCCCACATGAACTCATCGTCGCGCATCCATTGCAGCCGGACTGGTCGACCGGGCATTGCCTTGGCCAGCAGCACTGCGTCGTACGCCACATCGTCCGCACCGTTATGGCCGTAGCAGCCTGCGCCTTCCATGTGGATACACGTAATGTTCGACGCTGCCGTCTTCAGTGCACGCGACATATCGCCGCGCAGAGGAAACACGCCTTGGCTATGCGTCCAGACGGTGACTTTTTCGCCTTCCCATTTGGCCACCGCGCACGATGGCCCCATTGACGCGTGCAACTGGAATGGCTTGTTGTAGGTGGCCTCCAATGTGCGCGCGACCTTCACATCCGCGGATTTCTGTGCCCCGCCCACCAACTGCTCGGGTGCAGTGATACTTGGCGTGGCTTCACCAAACGCGTCCTGAAGCGTCTTGCCGAGATCGGGCCGCATCCATACCGCGGATGCAAGGAGCGCGTCACGCGCCTTGATCGCCTGCTCTTCGCGCTCGGCGATCACACCGAGAAAGCTGCCATCTCGGACGACCGCCACAACGCCGGGCAACTTCTTGACACTCGCCTCATCGATGCTCACCAGTTCCGAGCGCGGTGCTGGTGGATGAACGACGCGTGCATGCAGCATCCCGGGCAAGCGCAGATCCTGCACGTAGCTCGGCGTGCCGGTGAACTTCGGCGGAATGTCGCGGCGAATCAGGCTCTGCCCGACCCACTTGTACTCGCTTGGATTCTTCGGCTTGACGCCCGCCGTCGCCTCGCGTTGGAGATTGGCCTCGCCCGTCACGTCCCAATAGGTCGTGCGCTTGCCGCTTGCATCGGTGATTGCGCCGTCGACAACCTTGAGCGCGTCGGCAGGAACGCCGAGCTTCGCCGCAGCCGCGCCAAGCAGCAATTGGCGCGCTTCAGCCGATGCGAAACGAATCGCGGTGCCGCTTTGTTCGACCGAGAGACTCCCCGCGGTGACGCCTTCGTTCGGCGTGCGCGAGGTATCGCCGGTAATCACTTCGATGCGCTTGTAGTCGATGTCGAGCTCATCGGCCGCGATCTGCGCGAGCGCGGTCGCGATCCCCTGTCCAAGCTCGATCTTGCCGGTGAAGACGGTGACCGTCCCGTTCGGATTGATGCGCAGCCACGCCGACAGCATCCGATTACTTTGCAGGCTGCCCGGCAAGGCGGGCGGCGGCGGCTGTTGGGCCAGCACTTCCGGTAACAGCGCGAACCCGACGACAAGTGCCCCACTGGTCTTCAGAAAATCGCGGCGACCCGGGTTTTCAGGCAAGGCATCGTCGTGCATCTCGAGATGCGTGCTCATGCCGGCCTCCCTGTCGTGCGCGCTTGCGCGGCACGCATCACCGCCTTCACGATTCGATTGTGCGATCCGCAGCGACAAAGGTGGCCATCAAGAGCCCGCTTCACATCGGCTTCCGTGGGCTTTGGCTTGGTGGTGAGCAGCGCCTGCGCGGCCATCACCATGCCGCTGCCGCAAAACCCGCACTGGCACGCCTGCTCCTGGATAAATGCATGCTGCAGCGCGCTTGGTTTCTCTGGTGTTCCCAAGCCCTCGAGCGTGGTGATTTTCCCTTTCGCGGCGGTGGCCACGGGTGTCACACACGAACGCACCGCGCGACCGTCGATCAGCACCGTGCATGCGCCACATTGCGCCATCCCGCAACCGAACTTGGCGCCATTCAGTTCGAGGTCGTTGCGCAGAACGTAAAGGAGGGGTGTGTCCGGTTCGACATTGACACGCCGGGTGGCACCGTTGACGCGCAGATCGATGGGGGTGGGCATGCGCTTCTCCTTTTGGAATATCCGAGCAGCATAGTGGGTCCGTCGGATAGCCGCAATCACCACCGCCGCGCCGCAATCCGACCGATTTCTTGTATTGCGGGATCGGCTAAACTTGGACGCTCGATTCCTCAAAATCCGACTTGCAAGGAGCGTTCGATGAAAACACTTCTCTTAGCGGTTTGCATCGCAGCCGCCCCTGTCGTACTTACGCCGGCATTTGCCGCCGGCGAGGACTCCTTCAAACCGGCAGTCACCGAAGACGCGGACTACAAGGCCGGCAAGGCTGCCATCGAAAAAGAAGACTGGAAGAAGGCGATCTCCGCCATGGAGAGTGTCTCCCGCAAGTACCGCGACGAGGCCGCCGCTTACAACTGGCTGGGCTATGCCTACCGAAAGTCAGGGGATCTGAACCGCGCGTTCCAGAACTACAACTATGCGCTGAGGCTCGATCCGAAGCATCGCGGTGCGCACGAGTACATCGGCGAAGCCTATCTGCTGAAAAAGGACACGGCGAACGCCGAGAAGCATCTGAAAATACTGGAGGGCCTCTGCGGCAAGACCTGCGAGGAATATCAGGATCTCGAGAAGGCGATCGTCGCGTTCAAGGCGAAGGGATCCTAAGCAGGCGCTACCTGCTACGCCAGCACGTCGCCCGCCTGATCCGCCACGATCAAGTTGAACATGAAATTCTCGAGCTCCGGCCCCATCGCATCGCTTGCCCCCACCATGCCGATCGGACGATCGTTCTCGACCACCGGGACACGGCGAAACTGCCCGTCGTGCATCATGCTGATCGCGGCTGCGAAGGGCTTGTCGGGATGAATACAACGCGGATCGCGTGTCATCACGGCAGCGAGCGTGGTGGTGGTCGGGTCGCGCCCGTCCGCAACGACTCGGAATAGCGCGTCGCGTTCGGTAAAGATCCCGGCGAGCTTGCCATCCTCCAGGACGAGAATTGCACCGACCTTGCGCTGCTTCATGAGCCGCGCTGCGTCACAGACGCAGGTGCTCGCGGGGGCGGACAGCAGTTCCTTGCCTTCGATGATTGACCTGACCGTGCGCGGCTGTGTCATGGATGCCTCTCGATCTCATCGGTGATATGCGGCACGGATAGCGTAGTGGACCGCGATCCGATGCGCAAGCTCGGTCCGTTATCGTGTTCGTTATTGCAATCGGCGCTAGCCGCGCGCCGGCAGCTTGGGCTTGCGGGCCAGCACGAAGAACATCGAACCCATGCCCGCGAGAAGGGCGAGTATGGTAAAGCCGAGTTTGTAGTTGCCGGTCACATCGGCCATGATGCCGGCGAAGAGCGGTCCGCCCGTCTGCCCGACCACCACGACAATCGAGGACATGCCCATGATCATGCCGATCGCGCGACGGCCGAAGTAATCCGCCCGGATCGCCTGCATGAATGAACCGCGCAGTCCCCATGCGACACCGTTCAGCAAGGCGAATGTGATGATCATCGTGAGCGAGGTAGCAAACGCAAGCAGGAGCAGCGCCACCATGTGCGCGAACATGCAGCCGGCCGCGAGAAAGCGTTTGTCGTAGCGATCGCCGACGACCCATCCGAACAAGATACCGCCCACCTGCGCGGTCGTCTGCAGGCCGATGACGAGCGCCGCTTCACCGAGCGTGTAGCCGAGCCCCTCTTTCATGTGGGTAATCGCGTGCACATTGATGGCCCCCACCACGAACATCGCAAACGCGTGGCCCCACGACACCAGCCAGAACGCGGGCGTGCGGAGCGCTTCGCGGAGCGTAAAGTCCGATCGTGCGTAGACGTCACCCGACTGCGCCGATGCTGCCGCGGCATGCGCTTCCGGCTCGCCGTCGACGACCTCGCCCATGTCGCGCGGACGATTGCGAATGATCCCCGCGAGGGGAAGCCCCAAGACGATCACGATGATGCCGGATGCGAATGCCGTCATTCGCCAACCGAACGTGACGAGCGACCACGCGATCAGCGGGACGCACATGCCCCCTAGCGCGAAACCGAGCGTGATCAACGACAAGGCACGCGCGCGCTTGCGCTCGAACCAATGCATGATTGCAATGGAGAGCGGAAAGTAGCCGCCAAGACTCGCCCCGAGCGCAAGCACCACGAACGTGAAGTAGAAGAATCCGACCGTTTCGACCTGGCTCAGCATCATCATGCCGCCGCCGAACAGCATCACGCCCGAGCGGATCATGCCGCGCGGGCCGAATCGGTCGATGAACCACCCCTGGATCGGGCCCAACAGCGCGCCCTCGAGCTGCTGGATCGCCGCGGCGGCAGAGAACGCGGTCTTGCTCCAGTCGAACGTTTCGCGCATCACCGCCACGTAAGCGCCGAACGCCTGATGCAGAAAAGTGGCTTGAAGAAACTGGAGGCCGAACGAGGCGCCGGCGATTCGCCAACCGTAGAAAAGCTTTCCCTGCGCGCGCTGTTTTGCCATTGTGGGCGCAATGCTACGACGAATCGGGGGAAATCCATCGAATCGCGGTTGGAGGCCCCAAGTTGCCCTCAGCGTCTGAAAGTCGGTTTATATCAATGTTATTCAGTTATACTTCAAATTAGGTATAACAAGATATAAACCACTACAGATGGACCCGATCAAAAATCCGTTTTCGCCTGGAGCGGGCTCACCTCCCCCGGAGCTGGTGGGACGTGACCCGATTTTCGAACAAGCACGCATTCTCCTCGGCCGGGTGAAATTGAGGCGCCCCGAGAAGAGCATGCTGCTCACCGGGCTGCGCGGGGTCGGCAAGACGGTTTTGCTCAACGAAATCGAGCGGCTGGCAAGAGATACCGGATACCGCACGCTCTCCATCGAAGCACACGAGGACAAGCAGCTCGGGCCGCTGATCGTGCCTCACCTGCGAATGCTCCTCTACGATCTCAACCGGATCGCCGGCGCCGGCGACAAGGTAAAGCGCGGTCTGGCCGTGCTGCGAAGTTTCGTCGGGGCCATGAAGGTCACCGTCGGTGAGGTCAGCTTCGGGCTGGATATTGCACCCGAGCAAGGAACCGCTGATAGCGGCGATTTAGAGATTGACCTGCCCAATCTCTTTGTTGCCGTCGCCGAAGCGGCCGCGGAACGGAACACCGCCTTGGCCGTGTTCATTGATGAGATCCAATACTTCAGCCACAAGGAACTGGGTGCGCTGATCATGGCGATGCATAAGGTGCAGCAACGACAACTCCCGCTGGTGCTATTGGGAGCCGGCCTCCCGATCCTTCCAGGGCTGGCCGGAGAGTCCAAATCCTACGCCGAGCGGCTGTTCAGTTTTCCCGAAATTGGCGCCCTCTCCGAGGAAGACACAGCAAAGGCTCTTCAAGAACCGGCACAGGCAGCAGGGGTGAAATTCGAGACGAATGCGCTGAAGGAAGTATTCCGGCTCACCAAGGGCTACCCGTATTTCCTTCAGGAGTGGGGATACCAAGCTTGGAATCTCGCCGCGGCGAGCCCAATCACGATAAAGGTCGTCAAGAGCGCCACTTCAACTGTCATCCCCCGACTGGATAGGAATTTCTTTCGCGTGCGTTTTGATCGGCTCACGCCGAGCGAGAAGATCTTCTTGCGAGCGATGGCCGAACTGGGACCAGGCGACCAGCGCACCGGCGACATAGCAGACACACTGGGTGTGAAGGTGACAAGCCTCGGGCCGGTGCGTGCGAAGCTGATCAGAAAAGGAATGATCTACAGCCCGGCGCACGGCGATATGGCATTCACGGTGCCGCTGTTCGACAAGTTCATGGTTCGGGCGATGCCAACGTTCAAACGTTGAATCTGGCTGTCAGCATCGTTACGATTGACGTAACGGATAAGGGGTTTGTTATCCTGCCCGAATGATCTTGAGCTTCCGCGACAAACGCACTCGTGATTTCGCGAGCGGAAAACACATCAACGATCAATAGCGGATCTGCTTCGAGTGGCCGGACCGGTCGCCCGGCCCGATCAATGTCGAGATCGTCGACTATCACTGAGGGAACACAGCATGGCACGGACCGCTATCCATCCAGGCGAGCATCTCGCCGAACAACTCGCGGAGCTTGGCATGAGCGCCGCCGAACTTGGCCGCCAGCTCAACGTGCCGACCAACCGGATAACCGGAATTCTCAACGGCCAGAGGGCGATTACCGGCGATAGTGCGCTTCGCTTGGCGCATTTTTTCGGGACAAGCGCCGAATTCTGGCTAAACCTGCAAAAGCTATACGAGCTGCGGCTGGCGGAAGCGAAGGCGGGTGCCACGATTCGACGCCTACCGAAGCTCGGGCAGCGCGAGAAATTCGTGCCGCGCAGGAGTCAGGTCCGCGCGGCCTGAATGACGGGCCGACGAGCAACGCCAACTTCGCATGGGTGCAGCAGAAATGAAGGAAGCCACAGCCCGCATCAAGATCAACAAGCTTCTCGAAGCGGCCGGCTGGCGTTTCTTTCCGGACGGCAACGCACCCGCCAACATCCGCCTCGAACCCAGCGTCATGATCAAGTCGACCGACCTCGACGCCCTCGGCAACAACTTTGAGAAGACCGCGAAAGGGTTCGTCGACTTCCTGCTCCTCGACGCCAAGGGCTTCCCGTTGCTCGTACTCGAAGCCAAGGCCGAGGATAAGAATCCGCTCGTCGGCAAAGAGCAGGCCCGCAAGTACGCCCGCTCTCAGAACTGCCGCTTCGTGATTCTTTCGAACGGCAACCTGCACTACTTTTGGGATCTCGAGCGCGGCAATCCTTACGTCATCACCTCGTATCCGACACCTGACTCGGTCATCGGCTACCAGAAGCTCACGCCGAACCCGCAGCGTCTGATTACGGAGCGGGTGGGCGACGACTACATCGTCCTCACCCAGCGCCCCAACTACCAGGCGGAGGCCGGGTGGAAGGACGAAGGCGAGCGTCCCGCCTACATCCACGCCAACAAGCTGCGCTTCCTCCGTCCGTACCAACTGAAGGCCATCCACAGCCTTCAGGCGGCAGTCAAGGACGGGAAGGATCGGTTCCTTTTCGAGATGGCTACCGGCACCGGCAAGACGCTTACGGCCGCTGCTGTCATCAAACTCTATCTGCGTTCCGGCAACGCCCGGCGGGTGCTCTTCCTGGTCGACCGGCTCGAACTGGAAGACCAGGCCAAGAAAGCCTTCGCTGCGTTGCTCTCCGCGGACGTTCAGACCGTCATCTACAAGGAGAATCGTGACGACTGGCGGCGCGC
>JANMUI010000029.1:0-2109 GCA_031391405.1 Betaproteobacteria bacterium | reverse complement strand
GTGGTCGCCGCGATCTTGTCGACATAGGCGTCACCCAGAAGCTTCCGGCGCATTTCGCGACCGTTTTTCAGATCCGTCTCGGACATGCAGTTCTCCTTGTGTTCATGGGACATCAGGGAAATTCAAGCGCCATCTTATTCCGGACGAATGATTGCCGTTCCACGCTTCATTCCAGGACGTATCGACAGTCGTAACGAGTTCACTTCCTTCGACGCGGTACCGCCCTGTATACGCGAGCATTGATTTATGGAGCGCCGCCCGCTCTGCGTCACCGTCGCCCGAGACGCGATTTTCGGCAGTCGTGAGCGCCATGGCGCGATCTTCCGGTGTCAGGATCAACGAGCCTTTCGGCTTTGATCCGAATAGATCCTGCGGCTGCCGTCGACGACAACCTGCCACGCAACCAGTCTCCAGCTACCTGCGAGGGCATTAGCGCTCATCATTTGTCTTCACGAATCGTATGACCCCGTACTGCGGTAACGCGCGCGCCGCATGTGATGCGGCCAGAGGCATCCGCGGGCGAACGCGCTCGCATACGCGCTTTGAGAATCTCGATGTCGGCGAGTGGCATGGCATTGAATTTCGTAGCGATGCTCGCCGTGCAAGAGCTCGTCTTCCAGAGGTCGTCGAAATCATCGTACGTCCGGTGAACGGTGTACGCATTCGTTTCGATCGAGCGAAGACCGGCGGCTGCCCACAAGTCCCGTATCGCTTCAATCCCGGACACGCTGGCGGTTGGGGGCAACGTCGGTGGAATTCCCAACTCTCGCATCTCCACCTGCATTGCCTCGAAAGGGTGGCCGCCGTTCATTAGATCCCACACATAGGCGGTGACCAGGCCTCCTGGCTTTACGACCCGGACCATTTCTGTGAGGGCCTTGGCCGGATCTGAAACAAAGAAAATCACCAGAGCCATCACGGCTGCGTCAAATGCGTCTGCGGGGTACGGTAGCGCCATTGCGTCGCCTATTTGAAACTTGGCGACGCGAACGGCGGGACGGGACCGCGCGAAGGCCAGTTGGGCCTCGGCAGGGTCAAGACCGGTGACAGAGCTTGGTGCACAACGCTCGACGAGCAATTCTGTGAACGCACCGTTGCCGCAACCTATATCGATCCAATTTAGATTCGACGGCGGCGCCAACCAACGAAGAAACTCATCTCCTGCCAGTTGACTCCATTTTCCAATGGTGCGCTCGTAGTTGGCGCCATCGGTATACCGGATCTGTGGTTCGGCCATCGGATTCTCCCGCTTGGGTCGTGCACGAGTTGCGCTGCACGAAAGTCTCCCTATTACGACATTTGTGCCCGCGTGTAGGCGCAAAACGTAAGGGCGAAATCATGCGCTCGGCGGCGCGGTCGCAGCGAACGAGAGACGGGCCGCAATCCGGCCGAACCAATCGCACAGTTTCGGATGCCCCGGCCGCCAACGAAAATCGGGAATGCGAGCCTCAAGTGCGAGGGTACAGCCGAGCGTGATTTGCGCCATATTGAGCGCACCGTGCATCGGCGCGTTGTCGATCTCGGTCTCCCAGCGGTCGGCCATTCGCCGGCTGCGCTCTGTTTCGTGCTGGACGAGCGTCGGTGAACGCTCGCCTTGAGGCCGAAGGATCTCGCGTCCCCAAACTGCAAGGCCGTCCATCATGCTTCTGGCCAACGCTTCGAGACGGCGCGCCTCCCAGCCTTGGTCACCGGCTGGGAGATCGAAGGCCGGCTTGCCATCGAGGTGATCGAGATAGGCGCAGATCACAGAGGACTCTTCCAACCCGACGCCATCGTCGCGCAGGAGATAAGGGACACGACCCGATGGATTGATATCGTAATAGGGACTGTCCACACGACGTGTCTGGGCGATCACGATTTCAACTCGGCTCTCCAGTTTCTTCTCGAGAACCACGATTCGCGCGATGCGCGCATAAGGAGAGCCTGGGGTGATATACAGTTTCATGATGTTTAGTCCTCAAGATGTTGTAGTCCTTATGACTTCGGCACGCCGCCTCAACGTTCCGCATCACCGGCCGCTGAGGGCCAACGGCCCGAGGGAACCGCAAGCGGCATGTTTGCGGCAGTCCGGTGCATGCGGTGGTTGGGCAAGAGGTGGCGGCGGCGCGG
>JANMUI010000996.1:0-1761 GCA_031391405.1 Betaproteobacteria bacterium | reverse complement strand
CATGTCGATCACGCGCTTGGCAGTGCGGAACGACCGATGCGCGACGCGGAGCTCGATGCGAAGTTTCACGACCTCGCCGATGCGGTGCTCGGTGCACCGGCCGCGACGCGCCTTCTTCAGAATTGCAGAAATCTCGAACGGCTGCCCGATGCGGCGGCGCTACATCAACGCTGATAGCGGAGACCGAGCCGTGGCCGATCCAAAGAACCCCTCCGGCGCATTACCCGGCGACCCGCGCTACGGACTGTCCGAAGAAGCGCTGAAGCATTACTACGCGACCAAGGCGCCTTGTTGGTGCGTGCGTGCACTCTTGGGTCCGGACGGTGGTCCCCGCAGGAAGGCCGCGCTCGACCCGCACTTGGCCTACCTCCGGTCGTTGCGCAAGGAGATCCGGTTCGCCGGGCCGATCATGGAGGCTGACGGAGAGACCGCTTGCGGCAGTCTCACATTGATCGATCTGCCGAATCGCGCAGCCGCCCAAGCCTACATCGACAACGAGCCGTACAATCTCAATGGTGCGTTCGATCGGATCGAGATCGTGCGCTGGTCATCATCGATGCAAATGCGCCAGCTCGACACCAAGCGTACCCCCGGCTGGCAGCAGTTTCTCATCATCGCAATGGATCACGACGATGGCCCCGCGCGCCGCGCCGCGGTCAATGACGCGCATCACAAATTCCAGGCGACCGTGATGGACCGCTACGTCGCCCGCGGCCCGCTGCAGACAGATGACGGTACTCGAATCATCGGGTCGCTCATGATCGTGGAGCTCCAGGATCGGCCAGCCTGCGACGCGTTCTGGGCGGCCGAGCCGCTCAGCTCGGGGGGCGTGTTCAAGAGCGTGAGCATCGAACGCTGGCGGTATGGTGCGGCGATTGGATGACTGGCGACATTCTCAAACGAGGAGCTGATATGGCGGCAACCAATGATCAACCCGTCGAAGTGCGGCATGTCGACGACATGCCTTGGGAGACGCTCCGTTTCCCCGGCCAGCACAGCAAGATGCTCTTTCACCCGCGACCCGATCGCCCCACCGAGCCAAATGCGGGGTTCGTGCGGTACGAGCCAGGCGCGAACCATCCCTTGCATCGCCACGATTTCGCGCAGATCTGGTACGTCCTCGAAGGCACCTTCAAGATTGGCGAACGCATGGTCGGTCCGGGCGCAATGCTTTTCTATCCCGACCCGCACTTCGAAGAGGCCCTGTCGACCGAGACCGGAGGCCTCATGCTATTCGTGCAGTATCAAGGCCCAACGACGGGCAAGGGCCCGATCTACGACGGGCGGTTCAATGTTGCGGAACGCAAGCCGCTGTCGGAGGAGCGGTTGGACGTTTGATCATCGGCACGTGAATCCACGTCAATCGCTACGGTTGGATTCAGTGCCCACCTAACAGGACTAGCCCGTCATGTAGATGTGCAATCGGCTTGCGTCGCCCAATATTCGCATGGCGCTCGCGAATCAAGGGAGCTTCAATGAAAGCCCTTCTCGACGGACTAGCCGGCCTGATCTTCGATTTGTTCGTTCAGGACACCAAGGTACTGACCCGGAACAACCGGGAACTCGGCATCGGGCTTGCAGTGGTCCTCGATCTCGTCGAGGCGCATGGCGGCCGGGGACTCGGAAGCGAGTTCGCCGTCACGCTGCCGCTCTCGAGGCGCGCGAGTTCGCGGCCGGGGAAGGCGTCACGGGCTGATCGCAGTGCCGCCCCGGGACTCGACCTGAGCGGTGTTCAGGCTCAGCGCGAGAGTCGGGCAGTAC
>JANMUI010000995.1:0-1878 GCA_031391405.1 Betaproteobacteria bacterium | reverse complement strand
AACGGATCGAGCGAAGGGTCGTCCAGTCGCCCGCCGCGTGCCCCCGCGGGCAAGGTCCCGATCATCGCGCCCGCGAAGCCGCGATCGAGCGCCTCGGTGAGAACGTCGGCAGCGAGCTTGCCGTCTTGCAGCGGCACGCTCGCCAGTGGCGTGAAGCGCGGCTCGTCCCGCAACTCTTCCCACATGCAATCGTTGATGAATCGGCTCCAGGCGAGGCCTTGCTTCGCGTCGAGCTCATAGCCTTCGGCATCGGTCCACAAACCCAGCACCTGATGATCGATGCGGGCTTCGTCCATCCAGGTGCGCCGCGCGGCAAGATCGGACACGCGGGGCAGCATCGGCCGGGTAGCTTCCGCATCGGGAAACTGCAGCCGATTGCCGGTAGCGTCGCGCAGGAGCTTCACGCCTGAGAACGACGCAGCATGCGCCTCGAAACGAGCGGTGAGTCCTTTGGGGATGTAATGCGCGTGGATGTCGATGACGATGGGTTTCATGGCGGCGGCCTGTTTGGCGTGCGATCAAGGGAACGAGGCACTACACTTCGGAGAGGCGCATTCTTTCAGATGCCCCCGGACTTCACAACAGATCAGGAACGTTCATGCGTATCGCGAAGCTACAACCCATTGCCGTCAGCGTCCCGATGATCAAGCCGGTCAAGATGTCCGGCATCGAGATTCGCGCCGCCGACAACGTGCTTTTACGCCTGGAAAGCGATACCGGTATCGTTGGCTGGGGCGAAGCGGCCTCCGCACCCAATATGACGGGCGAAACAGTCGAAAGCATGATGGCGGCGGTGCGTTACATGGCGCCCTTCCTCGATGGCCGTGATGCGGAAGACTTCGCCGCGCTGCACGCCGAGATGGATTGGCGGATGGTCGGTAATCATGCCGCGAAGTCGACGATCGACATGGCCATGCACGACCTGGTGGCACGATCGCGCGGCATCCCGATGCACGCGCTGCTTGGCGAGCCGCGTCGTGATCGTGTGCCGGCGCTGTGGCTCATCGGCACCGGGTCGACCGCGGGCGACTTGGAAGAGGCCGCCGCGCGCAAGTCGAGCGGTTTCGTTGCATTCAAGATCAAAGTCGGCGCGCATTCTCCCGCCGAAGACGCGGCACGCTCACGCGCGATTTGCGAGGTGCTTGGCACCGGCCTTTTAATCTCCGCCGATGTGAATCAGGCATGGACAGTTGAACAGGCGATCGAGTATGTCAAAGCGATGGGCAATGCGCCGCTTGATTTTCTCGAGCAACCGGTGCGAGGCGATGATCTTGCCGGCATGGCGGCGGTCGCGGCGGCCAGTCGCATCGCCATCGGCGCGGATGAAGGATTTCATGGCATTGCCGATATCGAGCGCCATCACGCGGCAGGGGCGGCGCGCGGGGGCAGTTTGAAGGTAATCAAATTCGGTGGCGTACGGGCCGCATTCGAGGGTGGTTGCGTCGCGCATCGACTCGGGATGAAAGTCAATCTCGCGACGAAGATGGCCGAATCGAGTATCGCCTCGGCTGGCGTCATGCATCTGGCCGCTACGCTGCCCAATGTGGATTGGGGGGTAAGCGCGACCTGCCAGTACCTGTCGGATGACCTGGTACGCGTGCCGCTCAAGATCACGAACGGCCATGCGAGCGTGCCAACCGGCGTCGGGCTCGGTATCGAGGTGGACGAGGAGAAGGTGCGGCGCTACATGGTGAAGATCTAGCTTTCGCGCGGATCACGGACCTTAGGCTGCGTCCCTCGCGCGGGTTTCGGTAGATCGTTGTCGAGAAACGCCTGGAGCTTCACGAGCTGCGCGGAGGCTTGGTTGCGTACCGCTTCGACGTCGCAGCCGTCCCAGTCGTAGAAGCCCTTGCCCGACGCGAGTCCGGTGGCGCCCTG
>JANMUI010000944.1:0-36147 GCA_031391405.1 Betaproteobacteria bacterium | reverse complement strand
GCAATGCATGGCCCACCACAAGGAGAAGCATCATGGCGAAAGCCTATTGGGTCGGTACCTATCGCTCGATCTCGAACCCGGACGCATTTGCCGCCTACGCGAAAATCGCTGGTCCGGCCATTCAGGCGGGCGGAGGGCGGTTCATTGTTCGAGGCAACCCTTCGCAGATCTACGAGGCTGGGATGAATCAGCGCGTCGTCGTCATCGAATTCGACAGCGTGCAGCAGGCGACTTCGGCGCACGACAGCGCGGCCTACCAGGCGGCGCTGAAGGAATTGGGCAATGGCGCGATCCGTGATATCCGCATCGTCGAGGGTCTGGCCTAATTCGTCGCGTTCGAGTTACACACGGCCCTTGGCGTCAGCCGTCAGGAATCCGCGAGGTCTTACCCGCGGATTCCTAGACCTTCCATAAAGCGGCCCCGGATTTTCGCGGCGTCGCGCTCCGTTACCTCGGCGGGCAGCTTCGCGTCCGTGCGCGCCGCGATGGTTGATTGACATTCGTTGAGTGCCATCGGACGAGCTTTCTCGAAAAGCCTCGATTTGCGCGCCGAGTGCCTGCCATTCCAGTCAAATTTCGTCGTTGCGCGGGGCAAAGCGATGGTTTGAGGTAAATGTTCATAGGTATGAACAGGTCGGGGCCACAGCCGGGGATCAACGCCGATTTGGGAATTAAAGCCCAAAGTGATTGACAAACCTATGATTTGGGAATATTTTCCCAAATACGAAAACGCTGTCCCCTCCCGTGAGTCGCGATCGACCAGAAGGAGTTCTCAAATGAATCGACGAACCCTCATAACAAGCGCCGCGTTGACCCTGACCTTGAGCGTCCTTGCAGGCTGTGGTGGTGGTGGTGGTGGTGGAGGCGGTGGCGATACCACCGCGTCGATCGGCGGATCGGGTGGGACCGGTGGCGGCCCCGGCACATCCGCTCCGGCGGGCACAACGAATGTCACCGAAGGCGTCATGACCAAGGGCAGCATCATCGTCAATGGCATCACGTTCAGTGACGCTGCGATCACGCTCCGCTCGTACGACCGGCCGATGACAACCAGCAGCCTCCAGAACGGCATGGTGATAAAGGTGTTGGGCACCATCACCACGAGCACCACCGGCACCGCGCAAATCGCCCGCGTTCAAACAGAGCTTCGTGGCACTGTGCAAACGGTCAGCCCCAACGTCCAGCCACCGTTCTTCATCGTGAATGGACAGAAAGTCATCGTCGGCGCCACCACGATTTTCAACAACCCTGCGGGTCTCGGAAGCCTTGTCCCAGGATCGAGCTTCGTCGAGGTGCATGGACAGCGCGACGCGGCAAACGCCATCCGGGCAAGCCGGGTCGAGCTGTTCGGTGGATCATCCCTTGCCGATGAAATACGAGGCATCGTGACGTCCCTTACGGCGACTACATTCAACCTCAACGGCGTCACCGTTGTTTATTCGTCTCTGATGGTCACGCCGGCCGGCGCGATCCTCGCGAACGGCACCCTGGTCGAAGTCCATGGGCAGTTCAGTGGCGGCCGATTCCTTGCGACAAAGATCAATCATGAAGATTCCGATGATTCCGACTTCAAACTGTCCTCCGAAGGCAGGTGGGAGGTCGAGGGTTACATCAATGGGTTCACCGCTCACCCGGGCAGCTTCACTGTGAATGGACGCACCGTTCGCACCTCTGCGTCGACCCGATTCGAAGGCGGAAACGCACTCAATCTCACGAACAGCGTCAAGATCGAGGCGGAAGGCAAGCTCGAAGGATCGACGATCGTCGCCGAGAAGATTTCGTTCCGTGAAACGCGGATCATCGTTGAAGGCGTCGCGACGGCGGTCGACCTCACAGCACGAACCGTCACAATCCTGGGCAAGACGGTGCGCGTCGATGATCTGACTGAAATCAAACCAGGCCCGACGCTGAGCTCGATTCCAGTCAATGCGCGTGTTGAAGTGCGAGGGTCGCTTCAGTCCAACGGGACGATTCTGGCCGAGCGGCTTGAAAATCGTGGCAACAGCGGCGGGGCCAGAGACACCATCCTGGCACAGGTGACGGTTGAAAATGAATCCCTCCGCACCCTCACGCTGCTCGGCATTCCCGCCAATTTGAGTGGCGTCTCTGCCAATAACTATCAAGACTCGAGCGGCGCCCCAATCACTGCAACGCAGTTCTTTGCGGCCGTTACACCACTCGCGAGCGGCGGCACGCTCGTCAAACTGAAAGGAACATTCAACGGAACGACACTCATCGTCGAAGAGGCCGAGCTGGAAAACTAACTTATCGGAACACTTCGGTACGGTACAGCCTCTTCAACCAAGACGGCCGCCCGGTAGGATCACCTACCGAGGCGGCCGTCTTGCTTCCGACCTTCGAGCGCAATTCCAGTTACGATACCCACCTTCGCATCAGGCGGCATCCCAAGAGGAGAATCGGCATGGCAGACACCATTCAACGCACGGATTCGATCGAGGGAAGCGGCTTTCCGCTCGCATTCAAGGTTCGCCAAGGAACGAAGCGCTCGGGTGTTATCGGTGCGTCGGCGGTGCACGACGTGTTTCGCGTCGAGCTCCGCGCCATGGGTGGCCACCAGAAGGAATGCGTCGTCACCGAGGGCGCATCGGGCAGTGGCTACCGGTTGGTCTGCGACGAAGGTGCGAGCCTGAAAGGCACGGACCTCGCACCATTCCCGTTGGGATTCATGAGCGCCGGATTCCAGGCGGATCTGGAAAATCGGTTCATGGCAGCCGCCGCGGCGGCGGGCGTCCGGATCGATGCCCTCGCCACCGAGTTATTGAACGGCTATGAATTCAACGGCTCGTTCTTTCGCGGCGATGGGAAAGGGTCCGCCGATGCGCCGCATATCAAGTTCATGGTCAAGAGTACGAGCGCCCCGGCGACGGTCAGCGCACTCGCCCGCGCCGCGCTTGACGCATCGCCCCTGGTCGCGCTCGTGCGCGGAACGCCGCACAATACGTTCGCGTTGTACATAAACGGCAAACGTCGCGCGATCGCGGCGCCACCACCTTCGCCGGCAAGTGATGCACCGGATCCCCTCAAAGTCTGGGCAGGCATTCCCCGGCCGTTGCCGAATGCGAACGATCCTGCCGACCTGATTACCAAGCTTGCGGCCGCACCGCCGCCGGACCCCGCAGCACCACAGTTTGGGATGAGCACCGATCCGAGCGCGACGATCCGCCGTCCGATTGAGATCCGCGGCAGCTCGAGATGGATCAACGGCATTACCGAATCCGCGACCTGGGCGGGGAAACCCATCGGATCCCGTTTCGGTTTGAAGAGTGATGAGCGCACAACGGAGGATCAGGCGCCGAGCGGACTCGCGCTTGCGGCGAGCGGCATCGCGTTCTGCTTGATGACCCAGCTCTTGCGCTACACCGAAGTCCACAAGATGAAGGTCCGCGCGCTGCGGATGGTCCAGTACAGTCCGTTCGAGCTCACCGGATCGGCGTCGAGCGGTTCGTTGCGCGCCCTCGCGCATCCGCTCGACACGCATGTCTTTGCACATGGCGACGACACCGATGAGCGGATGGAACAGCTCCTCGTGATGGCGCAAAACACCTGCTACCTTCACGCGCTCCTGCACAATCCGTTCGAACCCGTGGTCGAGGTGACGTTGAACGATATGCCGATCACCTCTTGATCTGATTCAATCGGCTTGACGGTAGGCCAACCACCATCCGATCGGCCGCGTCGCGCGTATCGCACGCGCTCGGAAGGTCAGTGTGCGCGGCGGCGAATCGAACCACACCAGCGATTCGCCTGCGATTTCCAGTTCGTCATGATCGAGCGCGATGCAGTGCCCCGGCACCGTTACGAAGAGCCCGCATTGGGTGGCGCCCGGGTGCCATGTCGCGCTGCTGACCACACTTTGCATGACCCCTGACCCGCGCCTTGCCATCAGGTTGAGATCGCGCGTCGGACCATCCAGCAGGTGGCAGTTAATATCGGCGCCGCCATCGAAACGCAGCGGCGGCGACGATGGGTCCATGCGATGCGTCGCCCCGTCGATCGCAAGGTCGACGCCCGCGCCCGCAACGACCGCGAACCAGCGCTCCACACCAGGATAGGTCGAGAACGGACCGTCCATGTCAATCGTGGCGACACTGATCCGCACATTCCATTCGTGGATCGAGGGCCAGACCAGCAACTCGCGCGTCTGCCCGCCGCCATTCCGCCATGCCTGTGGCGGGATGTCAGCAGCACGGATCACTCGTCCAACGCGCACGACGGGGGACAATGCGTTGGCAGCCCTACAGCGCGGGCAGCCCCGGGACCGTCACCCGCATGCGATACACGGACGTCGATGCGGTGATGTAAAGACTGCGGCAGTCCGCATCGCCCCAAGCCATGTTCGTCACGTACTCGGGCGTGTGAATCACACCGAGGCAGGCAGCGCCCGCATCGAACACATGGATGCCGCCCGGACCACAGCAGTACACGTTGCCGTTCGAGTCGATTTTCATGCCATCGGGCGCGCCATCACCAGCACCGGTTGTTTCTGCCCACACGGCGCCACCGGTCACCGCTCCGCTCTTCGACACGTCAAACACGCGAATATGCTTACGCTCCGTGTCGTTCACGAACAAGCGCCGATGGTCAAGCGAGAAGCAAAGGCCGTTCGGTTGACCAAAATCCGCCGCGATCCGCATCGGCGTCTTTGGATCGGCGCCGACACGATAGAGCCCGCGAAAATCGAGCTCGCAATCGCGCTTGATGCCGTAGTAATCCATCCGCCCATAGACGGGGTCGGTGAAATAGACGTTTCCATCGAGCGCGCAGACGATGTCGTTCGGACTGTTCAGTTCCTTGCCCTGATAGTGGGTCGCGATCGGCTCGATGCGGCCCTCGCCATCCGTACGGGTCACATGGCTCGACGCATGCTCGCACGCGAGCAATCGGCCGTTGCGATCCCAGGTGAGGCCATTGGACCGATTGCACGGCTTGCGGAAGGTGCTGACACCCTCGAGCGCGGACCATCGCCGCAGATGATCATCGGGCATGTCGCTCCACAAAAGATAGTGCTCGCGTGGGTGCCAGAGCGGGCCTTCGGTGAATAGACAACCGGTGGCGATCCGCTCGAATGCAACCGATGAACCAACAATCGCGCTGATTCGCGCGTCCCGGATCTCGATGCTCACGTCTTCATCCGCTCGCCGGGTTTGCCGCCGACATACCACGCAGGCGGATCCACTTCCTCCACCACCACCCACACTGCATCCTTGGGTAGATTGGTCACGTCGTGGATCGCATTGGTCACGCGCTCGGCGATCTGATCGAGCTTGTCCTTGCCCCAGCCTTCATAGATGCGGATGTTGACGAACGGCATGGTGATTCCTCCATTGACGCCATCGGGGTGAGTGCCCAAAGCGTGACCGCCCGAGCGATACGATTCGTTCGAGCGGCGAGGCGCGTTCGGGCTGCCTCGAATCAATGTAGCACGTGTCAATTGTGGGAGCAACGCGATATCCTCCTGCGATATCCTGCTGCTCTCCTAGGCCGAATGACGGTCACCGTCGATGAGGATCTTGCCGTGTACAAATTGATCAGCGCCACACCGAGTCCCTACGCTCGCAAGGTACGGGTCGCCCTCGCCGAGAAAGGCATTCCGTTCGAGCTCATTACCGAAGTGCCCTGGAACAGTACGACCGCAACACCCAAGCACAACCCGCTCGAAAAACTGCCGGTTCTTCTCCTCGAAGACGGTAGCAGCGTGTACGAGTCACGATTCATTCTCGAATACCTCGAGCTCAAGCATCCGGCGCCGTCCCTGCTACCGACCGATATCGATGGCATCCTCGCCGCCAAGCGCCTCGAAGTCCTATGCGATGGTGTCTGCGATGCGCTGGTCACGACGTTCTTCGAACGCCTGCGACCGAACGATCATCAGAGCAGGGAATGGACGGCGCGACAACGTCGCAAGATCGATGGCGGCCTGCGCGAAATCGCGCGCCTCATCGGCATGCGGCAATGGGCGGTCGGCGATCGCTTCGGACTCGGCGACATCGCGGCATGTACCGTCACAGGCTATGTCACCGTTCGCTTCCCCGAAATCGAATGGCGTGAACAGTATCCTCACTTAGCGGCCTACACCGATCGCCTGTCGGAGCGTCCTTCGCTCAAGGCCACCATGCCGTATCCGCAGAAGATCACGGACAAGGTGGTCTGATCAAAATCGATAAGCGATACTCAGCGCCCCGAACGCCTGCGGAGTGACCTGCCCGCGAAACTCCCGCGATCGCCATACATGCGTATAGCCGATGCGAATGAGATTCCAGTCGATCATCAAGCCTGCCTGCATATCGGCGACCCAGACGTGCCGATCTACCGATGGCCCGTCGCGGAAACTGTTGCCGTCAAGAAAAAGGTTGTGTCCGACCGCACGCCCATCGGCCCCGACGAATACGTACCATCCGAATTTTCCATCCGACTTCGTATAGTCCGAACCTGGGACACCAGGCTGGATGCGAGGCGGGCCGAAATCATCGGGCAGGCGCTTGCCGAATCGTAGCGACGCGCCGGTGTTCGCGTACACATACACATTTCCCAGCGCGGCGCCGTAATGCGGGATTGCATCAAAACCGTACCCGGCCGCGGACTCGATCCGCCACAGTCGCACGCTCCGCTGATAGCTTGTCTGAACGGTGAATTCGTTACGCAGTTGACGCTCCCATCCCTGCGGCCCCCGAATCCCGCCGATGTCGTGAATCAATCGCTGCGCCGCCTCTGCCTGTGAGGCCGGGCCGACCACACCAAGACCCAGCGTGAGTTGATCGAGCGTCCTATTAATTCGAGCGACAGCACCCACCGAACCGAATAACCAACCGGCGTACGGGCGATCGGCTGCATCCGGATTGGTGCGGCTGAGATTAAGCGGCGTGAACGCCACCTGCGTAAGATCGAACTGCCAGCGCGCGTCCGAAGCACACGCCATGAATGGCAGCGCTTTCATCAAACGGTCGCCGCACGCGCGCTCGGCATTCTCGCCGCTCAGCCATCCGATGCGGATCCCATGCGTGTAATAGCGATCGGTATGGCTGATCGAATCATTCTCGATGACAAGGCTTAGCGTGCCATCGTCCGCCGAAGATGCGGATGAAATCGCGGTTAGCGCCCAAACCAGCAGCGCGCCGGCAACACCACGCCCCGACCAAGCCAATGCGGAACTGCATACCATTTGATGATTTCCTTGATGATGTAATCTAGGGAAACGCTGATTAAGCTATCTCGCGCATTCAGCGTGACCATACTTTTCAGGGAGTTACGAGGGGGCGAGCCCCCTTGTTCAGTTATTCCCTATGCGTCCCAGTCGGGTCGTCGCTTCGCTAGGAACGCCGTGATGCCTTCCTTCGCTTCCGGGCCACGCAGCAACGCCATCAACGAACGGGCACCCTGATCAAGCACCTCGGCGCTCGATCGCTCGCCCGCCAGCTGCACGAGCGCTTTCACGGCGGCGACCGCGCGCGGGGCGTTCCGCCGTAATTGCAGAAGCAGCCTAGCCAATGCCGCATCCAGCTCCGCGCCGGGCACGACCGCATCAGCCAGTCCGAGTCGAAGCGCTTCGGACGCATCGATCACTTGCGCAGCCACGGCGATCCGTCGCGTTGCGCCCAACCCGATGCGGCGAACCAGCGACGGAATCACTTGTGATGGAATGAATCCATGGCGCGGCTCGGGGAGCCCGAAGCATGCTTGATCGGATGCCAGAACGAAATCCGATGCCGCCGCCATGCCGGCACCACCCCCGACACAGGTGCCCTCGACCACCGACACGACGGCGAACGGCAGTCGGTCGATCGCCTCCAATACGTCCCCATAGCGGCGGTACATGTTCAAGGTCGGGTCGTCGCCATTGGCCGATGCCGCCGGAGGATTGGCCATGGCGTTGAGATCGCCGCCTGCACAGAAATGTCCGCCCTCGCCACGAATGACCAACACGCGAACATCAGGATCACCACCAATCATCGTGATCGCGCGCTCAATCTCAGCCATCATGGCGTGATCGAGGGCGTTGCGAACCTGGGGGCGAGCGAGCGTGAGCGTTGTAGTCCCCGCCTCCCTCGCGAGTCGAATTGATTGAAACGCGAATCTGGTCATATACCCACTTTCTTCAACTTCGCGAATGTCTACCTTTGAAGCACGCTCGCTCGGCCAGCGCTTAAACGCCAAAAGATTCCGCCGAACGCGAGCAAGCCGAAGCCGAGCGTGCCAAACGTGCGTTGAATTCCAACGAGGTCTGCTTCAGTTCCACGCAATCCCTCGAAGATCCAGGTGATCCCTGCCGCCCCAACGACGAAGCCCACCAGCCGGGTAACACTGACGAGGCTGCCCGCCACGCCGCGGTCGGCGACCGGCAGTGCGCTGGTGGTGGCGTCGGCGTATCCCACTTGAAAGATGCCAAGGCCGACGCCTGTAGCAAAGAGCGTTGCGCCAATCGTGATGAGCGATGGCACGATGCTCGCATAGGCGAGAAGCAACAAACCGATCGACGCGAGGACAAGTCCGCCGCGCATCAAGGTCACAGCCGACATGCGTGGCGCGACCCCGCCGCCGGCGATGCTCGCGAAAATCATACCGACCGGGAACACCGCCAATGTCAAGCCCAACGACAGAGTGGAGTGTTGCGCAGCAAGCAAGTACGGCAACAACAGCAGGATCGAGAAGCAGCCGAAGTGAATCGCAACCGACGCAAACTGCATGCCACTGAAAAACGGATCGTTGAAATGCCGCACGTCGAGAATCGGTTGCTCACTTCGCGCCTCGTGCCTGACGAACAGCAAGGTCGCCGCCACCGATCCAATGAGGAGCGCGAGTCCGATCCAAATCGATACCTCGGGCCTGCGTGCCATGCCGATAAAAAGAATCAAGCATGTCAGCGCGATCGTGAGCAGGATCGCGCCGCCGATATCGAACTTCGGGCGGAACGCTCTGGCGACATCGGGCTCAGGCAAGCCGATCGACAACAGCAACGCGAGCAACGCAATCGGCACGCGAAACCAGAACACCCCCGGCCAGCCGACGGTTTCGATCAGTACGCCACCGGCAATCGGCCCCAGTGCCGAGCCCACGCCAATGAGAAGCAAATAGATCGCGATGATCCGGCGCTTGGCGTCCGGCGGGAACAGCAAGGTCGCAAGCGCGGGCCCGCACGCCATGGCAAGCCCGACTGCCACGCCTTGGAATATTCGCCAGCCGACCAACGCCTGATAGGTTGGCGCGAGGCCGCACAGCAAATGCGCGATCGCACAGGCTGCCATCCCCACTTGAAATACGCGGCGGTGTCCGAACAGATCGCCGATCTTTCCGAAGACGATCGTCAGGCTCGACTGCGCGATGATGTAGGAGATGACGATCCATTGGATATCGGTGATCGCAATCCCGAATGCCGCGGTGATCGCAGGGAACGCCACATTGACCGAGCTGTCGAGTGGACCGACCAGATTGCCGATGCATACCACCATGAGCCCGAAGCGTGCGCGAGCCCCAGCCGATAACGACTGCACGCCCATCCTTCGCCGGCCCAGACGTTGTCAGGCGCGAAGCAAGTCGGTCAAGGTTCGCACGGAAGGCAGTCGCTCGAGTCCATAGACCGCGTCGATGATCGGCGCCAGCTTCGATTCCGCTAGACGAATCGGCGCGTAGATGCGGAATTTCTCTTCGATCTGCGCACGTGTGAGCGGCCTTTCCGGCACCCCTCGCGGATGCATGCAACGCATGGCAAGGACGCTCCCGTCATTGAGCTCGATGTCGGCAAGGGTTTGGGATCCAACGAGCTCCGGGTCGAGGCGCACCACGACCTTTTCGGCTGCGAAGCGGCGCAGCACCGGATCGTCATAACGGGCCGGTTCGAACTGCGCCAAGGTCAGGGCCCGATCATGCAGAATCACCGCCACCGTATAGTGGGCGGACAGCAACGCCTCGAATTTCCCCTTGTAGGTACCGAACCCACCGTGCATGTCGAACGGTACTTTGCTCACCGCCAGACGCACCTGTTTGATCGCTTGCGGATCGATGCGATGTTGCTCGACGAGATCGAACATCGCGGTGACCGCACCCTGTATGTTGGTCGCGGCAGGCCATGGACGCAGCGAAAGCTGTTCCATTTCCCAGCGGGATCCGAGCTCACCCAAAGCGAGATCGATCCGGCCACCATCGGTGTAGGTGTTGTAGAGTCCGCCATCGGGTGCGGTAAGGAATTCGCGTGTCGCGACGAATTTCTGCTGCGCAAGGAGCGCGGCCATCAGCCCGGATAACGCACCGCGGCATTGATGGAACTTCACGGTTGGCGTGCCCCATGCGGCAAAGGTGCCGGCGGCCTGGCTGCCCGCCAGACCGAACGCGCGTGCCATCGTGTCCGCATCGAAGTGAAGCAATCGCCCCACCGCCGCCGCACCGCCGAACGGCCCAATGATTCCTGGTCCGTGCCAGCCCTTCTTGCGAAATACCGGATAGTCGAGACCGATGCCGATGCGCGTCGTGACTTCGCAGCCGGCAACGATCGCAGTCAGCAACTCGCGGCCTGACAGACCGTTGCGTTCAGCGATCACCAGCGCGGGCGGCAAGACTTCCGGCATCACATGTGTCAAGGTCCCGCGATGCGTGTCGCACATCGTCACCGCGGTAACCAGAAATCCATTGAGCAAGGTCGCGCCGGCGAGCGATGAACGTCCGCCCCCGATGACCGAGGTTTCCTGCGACTGCGCGAGCGCGGCGGCAAAGGCGGCGATCTGCGGCGTCTCCTCGCCTTGGTGGCCGGCGAGCGCACAGGCCAGAGCATCGAGCAACGTACCCTTTGCGGTCTGGCGAACGCGCTCGGGAACCGCATCAAGATCGAGCGATGCAGCGAATGTGGCGAGGGCTTGGGTGGCTTCTTGTGGCATGAGGTCGTCTCCTTGCGTGCAAGGTTATCACTGTGCGATGCAACGATAGGCGGTCCGCAGATTTCACGGATTACGCAGATTACTCGTGTGCCGGTCGGACAGATGGTGTTACCGGCCGCGACGCGCGAAAATCGTCGCCACTTAACATACAAAATAGTCTGCGTAATTTGCGTAATCTGCGGAAAAGTTTCTTCAGCTAGTATCCGCCACTAGCGATTGAACGCCCGACGGAATAGCCATCCATGACCGACACCTTGATGACCGGGTCGCAGTACCTCGACAGCTTGCGCGACGATCGGCAAGTGTTCATCGACGGCGCGCGGGTGAAGGATGTGACGACCCATCCCACCTCGCGCAACGCCGCACGCTCGATCGCACGACTGTACGACGCGCTGCACGACCCCGGTACACGGGACGCGCTCACCACCGTCGACCGTCACGGCATTCGCACCCATCGCTTCTTCACCGCGAGCTATTCCGCAGAGGAGTTGCTTGCTGCGCGCGACGCAATCGCGGTCTGGGCGCGCATGACCTATGGCTTCATGGGTCGTACGCCCGATTACAAAGCAGCGTTCATGGCGACCTTGGGCGCGATGCCGGAGTTCTACGCTCCGTTTGCCGGCAACGCGCTCACCTGGTACAAACGCTACGCATCCCAAGGTTTATTTTTGAACCATGTGCTGGTGAATCCGCCGGTCGATCGCCACAAGCCCGTGCATGAAGTGGGTGACGTGTTCGTGCATGTGGTGAAAGAAACGGATGGAGGCATCATCGTGAGCGGTGCCAAGATGCTGGCGACCGGATCCGCCCTCACCCACGCGACCTTCGTTGCGCAGAACAGCGCGGTGCAACTGGAGAAAGGCAAGGCCGAGGACTTCGCGCTGGTCTTCATCGCGCCAATGGATGCTCCCGGTTGCAAGCTGATCTGCCGCCCGTCCTACGAGTTAGCGGCGCGCAGTCCGTTTGACCATCCGCTCTCCAGCCGGTTCGACGAGAATGACGCGGTCATCATCTTCGACAACGCATTCATCGCCTGGGAAAACGTACTGGTCTATCGCGATATCGACCGGGCAAAGCGGCTCTATGCCGCATCCGGTTTCATGAACCGCTACAACCTGCAAGGCGGCACGCGCCTTGGCGTCAAGCTCGATCTGATGTGCGGATTACTCGCCAAGGGATTGGCCTCCAACGGCACCGACACATTTCGTGGCACGCAGGCCGCACTGGGTGAAGTCATCGGTTGGCGTAATCTCATCTGGGCCCTCACCGCCGCGATGAGCCTCGATCCACAACCGGGACCGGGCGGCTCGGTGATGCCCAAGCTTGAATACGCTTCGACCGTGCGCCTTTTCTCGACGATGGCGTGGCCCCGGGTGAAAGACATCTTCGAGACGATTCTCGGTGGCTCGCCGATCGTCACGCCCTCCAGCTACAAGGATCTCGAGAATCCCGAGTTGCGCCCGCTGCTCGATCAGTATTACCGTGGCTCGGACAGCTCGGCGGAGCAACGCATCAAGCTCTTCAAGCTGATCTGGGATGCGATCGGTACCGAATTCGGCGGGCGTCATGAAATCTACGAACGCAACTACTCGGGGAACAACGAGCAGATGCGCCTCGATACCGTCGCCTTCGCCAATCAGCGCGGCATCATGGAGACATGTACCAAACTGGCGGAGCAGTGCATGAGCGATTACGACCTGCGCGGCTGGACGGATTCGACATGGACGTTCGAACGCGATCCCACATGAGGATCGATCGATTCGCAACATCGGCGCCGACCGCGCCCTATCGCACCATTGCTGAAGGCCGCTTGCGTTGAGTGCATCGCGCGGTGCGCCCGACGCGCGATTTCTCGCATCGCTCGCATCCATTGCCTTGATTGGACCGCTGGCAGTCCATCTCTTCCTTCCGGTATTGCCGGAGGTGCAGAAGGCATTCAACATGTCATCGGCCCTGGCGGGCGCAACATTCAGCGTTACGTTGCTGATGGTCGCCTGCAGCACGCTCGTGTACGGCTCCCTCTCGGATCGCTATGGGCGCCGGCCGGTACTGCTTTCCGGACTCGTTCTCTTCGTACTTGGCAGTGCGCTCTCCGCGATTGCAGGGTCCCCACTGGCCCTCATCCTTGGGCGCATCCTGCAAGCGATCGGCGCCGGTGCGCCGGCATCGCTCAGCCGTGCAATCGCGAGCGATGCCTATGGTCCGGAGCGGCTGGTGAAGGTACTCGCGTATCTGACGATGGCCTATACCCTGGGGCCGATGCTCTCGCCATCGATCGGTGGTGCATTGATCGACACGTTCGGATGGCGAAGCACATTCTGGTTCGCACTGATCGCCGGTGCCCTCATCGCACTTGGGGCATGGCGCGTCCTGTATGAAACGCGCCCTCCGGCCAAGCCATCTTCCGGCATGGCAGGACTATTCAGAGGCTATGCGACCCTGCTGCGACAACCACGTTTCTGCGGGTTCATCCTGCAGACGGGCTTCTCGACCGCGACCTTCATGGCGACGGCCACCGCCGCATCGTTCCTGATGCAGAACTATCTCGGCCGTCCCGCCAGCGAATTCGGTCTCTACTTCATGATGTTTCCGATCGGATTGTTTCTTGGAAACTTCGTCGCCAGCCGACTGAGCGGGCGCATCGCGGTGGAGATCATGGTGCTCTGCGGATCGATCCTGATGGCGTGCGCCATCGCAGTTCAGGCGGTCCTGATGTTGTCGGGAACCATCGCGCCCCTCGTGATCTTCATTCCGGGCCTTGTCTTGACCTTTGCCCAGGGCGTCGCGCTCCCCAACGCGCAATCGGGCGCCATGCGGCTGGCCAAGAGTGCATCAGGCACCGCCGCCGGCCTCGGCGTGTTCTGCCAGGCATTCCTGGGCGCGGTGGGCGCGCAGACCTATGCGTCCCTCGCCGATGGCACGCCGATACCAATGGTGATCACCGTTACGGCATGCGCACTCCTGACACTTCTCGCGGGCACCGTGCCCTATGTGCTGCGTCCGGCACGAGATCGCGGATAGGAATCTGCAGAGAATTTAAAGTACTTTTCACCACAGAGGACGCAGGGGACGCAGGGGAATTCAAATCGATGCGTTGTCGGTATCGCACCACTATCGCGGTCACAGGAATGGCGACTGTATCGGGACGAACCCCAAAATACCTCTGTGTCCTCCGCGTCCTCCGTGGTGATTTTTTTACGCATGACTCCCTAGCAGCGCCTCACCGCATCACGATCAGCGCATCGAGCGCGAATCCCCCCTCATCGGTCACCACGAACGGATTGATTTCTACGCTTTGCAGAGTGGTCTCGTGGCGCATCGCAAATTCAGCGAGGCGGCATAACGCATCAACGAGCACCGCGCGCTTCACCGGTGGCTTGCCGCGCCAACCAGAGAGCATCGCTCGCCCGCGAATCGCATCGATCAGCGCTTCGGCACGTCGCGGGGTGAGCGGTGCGGATGCAAACACGACATCCTTGTAGAGCTCGACCCCAACGCCGCCCAACCCAAACATCACCATCGGGCCGAACGTCGCATCGATATTGACCCCAAGAATCGTTTCGACGCCCTCACGAATCATCGGTGCGACCAGAACGCCATTGATGCGGGCGGTGGGCTTGGCCGCGTGTACGCGCATGACGATGGCTTCGAACGCGGCTCGAACTTGCGCCGCGTCACGCAGATCGAGCACAACGCCACCGACCTCCGTCTTATGCGCGATGTCCGGGGAATCGATCTTGAGGACTACAGGAAATCCAATCTCTGCAGCGGCATCGATCGCCTCTTCGGTCGTTCGGGCAATGCGCTCATGCAGGATCGGGATGCCGGCCTTTCCCAACAAATTCTTCGCGGCCGATTCCGATAGCGTGCCCGCGAGATCCGATGTTTCGTTCGACTGCGCGTTCGTCTCGACCGGCAGCATCGCGATGTCCAGCTTGCTGAACCGGGCGAGCGCCGCGATGGCCCGCACCGCGCGAGTAGGGTCAGACATGACCAGCAGGCCTTCGCTTTCCAGCGCCTTGCGCACGGCAGGGGTGCTGCGCATCACCAAAGCAGTCAGCACCTCGGGATGCGCTCTGCATGCAGCGATCAACGGTCCGCGCAGTTTCTCGTACTGCTCGATCACCACACCGGTGTGTCCGAGCAGCGCGATGAATGCGCCATATTGACCGCCCGCGAGGACCTGTTCGATGCATGTGGAGAACACGCTCAAGTCGTTGATGAATTGCGCGGTGGTATCGAGGGGATTGCTTCCCACCGCGAAGGGCACCGCTTTCATCACCGTGGCCAGTCGATCCGGCGCAAGCGGCGGCATCTCCAATCCGGCGTCGATCGCCGCATCGGCCGTGAGGATGCCGATTCCCCCGGATACCGTCACGATGCCCAACGATGGCTTGAGCAGCCCGTCACGGCGCGAGCACACCACGGCCACATCCAGCATTTCCTCGACGCTTCGCGCGCGATAGGCGCCGCATTCACGCAGCACCGCGTCGTAGATGACATCGGAACCGGCGAGCGTCCCGGTATGGGCAGCGGCCGCGACCGCGCCGATGTCGGTCGACCCCACCTTCATGAAGATCACGCGTTTGCCGGCGCGCGCAGCAGATACGAGGGCCGCCCGCAAGCGGCGTCCGTCGCGACAACCTTCCATCGACGCGAGAATGACGCGCGTTTCCTGGTCGCGAGCCAGGTAGTCGATCGACTCGGCCACATCGACATCAACCTCGTTGCCGGTGGTGATGAAGCGCGCATAACCGAGTCCGACCTCGTCACCGAGGGCCGCAAGGTAGGTGCCGAACAGACCACTCTGCGTGACGATGCTCACATTGCCTGGAACCGGCTCGAGTTTGTCGAATCCGACCCCGAACGCCCCAAAGAACTTGTCGTGCACGCTCGCCACGCCAAGGCAATTGGGACCGACCAGCCGCATACCCGAGGGTCGGGCGATCGCGGCAAGCGCGTCCTGTTGCAGGCGCCCCGCCGCGCCCGTTTCGCCGAATCCCGCGGAGAAAATGATTGCAGCACGAACGCCGTGGGCCGCGCAGCTCGTCACGGCGTCGCGCACTGCCGGCGCCGGCACCGCGATGATGGCGACATCGACCGGACCCGGTACCCCTTCAAGCGTGGGGAAAGCGCGCAACCCCTGCACTTCCGCTGCGCCCCTGTTGATCGGATAGATCGTCCCCGCGAACCCCGCCCGTTGCATGAAGTAGATGGGTCGTCCGCCGATCTTGCCCGGATTGGTCGATGCGCCAATCACGGCGACCGTGCGAGGGGAAAACAAGACGTCCAGACTATGCAATGGAGAATCCTTCGGGAAACGTATGGATGACGGCGCCTGCAATGATCATGCGCGGATCCCTCGCGTGGGGAGCGTGCCGCGACCATCCGAGCGAACGAGAATATCTCAGAGCAGGACGATCGAGCGATAATGCCCGGATATACAGGGAATGGGAGTCGGAATGGGAGTCGTCGGCAATGCGAATTGAAGTGATCTGTACGGGCGATGAGGTGCTCACCGGCAAGATCGTCAACACCAATTTCAGCCATATTACGCAGAAGCTGGAAGACGTCGGACTATCGGTCGAGTGGGAGACGACCGTGGGCGACGATCGGGCGAACCTGCTGCTCGCGTTTCAGCAAGCCGGGCAACGCGCAGATGCGGTCATTGTCAACGGCGGACTCGGGCCGACGGTCGATGATCTGTCGCAGGAAATCGCGGCACAGGCGGCCGGCGTCGAGCTCGCTCTGAATGAATCGTGGCTCGAGACGATGGAGAACTTCTTCAAATTGCGCAGCCGCATCATGCCGCCCAACAATCGCAAGCAGGCGATGCTGCCCGCAACCGCCGAGGTCCTCGACAACCCCATCGGCACGGCCTGCGGATTCGCCGTCGACATCGGCAAGGCCCGCTTCTTTTTCACGCCTGGTGTACCGCGCGAGCTGCGCCGCATGTTGGAAGAGCAGATCATTCCACGCCTGCTTGCCAAGAGCGGCCTGCAGACCGCGATTTTTCTCAAGCGCTTTCATTCCTACGGTCTGGGTGAGTCGCATGTCGACACAATGCTGGCCGGTGTGGAAACCTTGGTTCCCGATGGCAGTGTGAAGCTCGGGTTTCGCGCGCACTATCCGCAGCTCGAGACCAAGCTCACCGTCCGCGGCAAGGACATGGCCGATATTCGTGCCAAGCTCGTCCCCGTCGAACAGGAGGTACGGCGCCGGCTCGGCAACTTCATCCTGGCCGAAGACGATCAGACGCTCGAAGGGGTGCTCCTCGAAGCGCTTGCGTCTAGTCAATACTCCTTGACCTTGGTGGAAACTTTCACGAGCGGTCAGATGGTGGGAAGACTCCTGCATCTGCCCGGCGCGGCCACCCTCATTCGGCGAGGGATCATCGCGCTCGATCACGCGCAGCTGTGCGCATCGGTCGGGCTTGCCCCCACCGCGATCGACGCCGGCATTACGCGCGACGCGGCCGAGGTGGTCGGGCGGGCCGCCCGACAACACACCGGTTCAACCCATGCGCTCGCGGTATTGATCGATCTCGACCAGGGAACGGACCGCATCGATTTCGGTGGCACCATCTGTCTTGCGATCGCGACCGCGAGCGAAGTGGTTTCACGTCGTAGCCGTCTGGTCGGCGGGCGCGATTGGGTGCGCCTCGGTGCAGCGGAGCTTGGATTGGACTGCCTGCGTCGCTACCTGCGCGGGTTGCCCGTGGTGGAACGCATCGACTTCGAGAAAGTGGAGACGCAAAGCGAGCCCGGCAAACCGGCTCGCTGAGGAGAACCGTTCATGCTGCAAATCATTCAGTTTACGCTTGCACTGGTCGCGTTCGGAATATCGTCTGTCGCGTGTGCGCAGACCTATCCGTCCGGTCCGGTGAAGATCGTCGTTCCTTCGGCGCCCGGCACGCAGTCCGATGTCGTCGCGCGTGCGATCGCCCAGCGGCTGGCCCCGGTGCTTGGACAACCGGTGCTCGTCGACAATCGACCGGGCGCCGATGGCATGCTCGCGGTTGAAGCGATCGTCAATGCGCCTCCCGACGGTCTCACCATCGCCAATGTGCAATCGGGCTCGCTCACCCTCGCGCCGACGCTCTATCCGAATCGCGTTCGTTACGATCCGGAACGCGACCTTGCGCCGATCACCCACACAGTGCGTGCGACCTTCATCCTCACCGTCAACAGCCAGTTGCCGGTACGGAATATCAAGGAGCTCGTCGCGCACACGAAGGCCAACCCGCGCACCGGCGCGATCGGCCATATGCCGGGTGTCGCGTATCTCGCCGCGCTCGTCGCCAAGAGCGTTACGCAGGCAGATGTCGAGCTGATTGCCTACAAAGGGCAACCGGCGATCTGGACCGATCTGCTGGGTGGCCGGATCCATGGCGGCATTGAACCGGTGGGCGGTGCGTTCAATCAGATTCGCGCGGGGAAACTGCGCGCCATCGCATTGCTCGGGAGTGCACGGACCGCGCTGCTCCCCGATGTCCCGACTGCGACGGAACAAGGATTTCCCGGAATGGAGGTCGATGCGTGGAATGCGCTCTTCGCGCGCGCCGGCACGCCACCTGCGATCATCGATCGGCTGCATCGGGAAGTCGTGCGCATACTCACCGCGCCGGATTTGAAGGACACCATGCTGAGCCAGGGCATGGAGCTCGAGGTCAGTGATCCGGCAACGCTTGCACAGCGTGTTCGGGACGATCGCGCGAAGTGGGCGAAGCTCGTAAAGGAATTCAATGTCAAAGCGGAGAACTAAATGAACGTCGGATTCATCGGATTGGGACTCATGGGCGCGTCGATGGCGCTCAACCTGCGTAAGGCAGGCTACGCAGTCACCGTGAGCGATCTGCGTCGCGATGCCGCGGCACCGCATCTCGCTGCCGGGTGCACATGGGCAGATGATGCGAAGCAGACTGCCGAGGCGTCCGATGTTGTCTTCACCTCTCTGCCAGGTCCGAAAGAGGTCGAGGCCGTCGCACTCGCGCCGAACGGATTGCTTGCAGGTATGAAAAAAGGCATGGCGTATTTCGATCTGTCCACCAATTCGCCGACGGTGGTGCGCCGACTTCACGGACTCTTCGCGAAAGAGGGCCGAGCCCTGCTCGATGCGCCGGTAAGCGGCGGCCCAAGTGGCGCAAAGAGCGGCAAGCTTGCGCTCTGGATCGGTGGCGATCGCGCGGTGTTCGATGCGCACAAGAAAGTGCTCGATGCGATTGGCGATCAGGTTGCCTACATCGGGCCGATCGGTGCCGGATCGGTCGCCAAGCTCGTCCACAATATGGCCGGCTACGCAGTGCAGACGGCGCTCGCCGAAGTGTTCACGCTCGGCGTCAAGGCAGGCGTCGATCCGCTCCCGCTATGGGCCGCGGTCCGACAAGGCGCGATCGGCCGCGCCCGTACATTTGATCGCCTCGGTGATCAGTTCCTGCAAGGCAAGTTCGACGTGCCCGCCTTCGCACTCAAACTCGCGCACAAGGACGTCACCTTGGCGACCGAGCTCGCGCGCGAGATCGGCGTTCCGATGCGACTGGCTGCTCTCGTACACGCGGAGATGACCGAGGGCATGAACCGTGGTTGGGCGAACTGGGACTCACGTTCACCGATGCAGCTTCAGACCGAGCGGGCAGGCGTGAAAATCGCTGCGCCGGCTGATGAGATCAAGAAGGTGTTGGATAACGGTTGAGTCGCGTAGCGGGTTCACTATGAGCCCCTCGCCCCATTGCGGGAGAGGGGATCGCATTACGCCGCAAGCTCCTTAACCAACGGCGCATTCTTGTCGAGTATGCGCAGAATCTCGTCCCGGCTTACATCGGGCGTCTCGAATAGCACCCGATGGATGCCCGCCTCGCGATACGGCATTAGCTTCTCGCGATCGGCCGGGGCGGCGAACACCGTAATCGGTAGCGTAGTCGGATCGCGCCCGGCCACCTTCGCCGCTTCATTCAGGCGAGCGACGGCTTTCTTAGGCTCCCAGCCATTGCGCGGTCGCGGGAACCATCCGTTCCCATACTCGACAACCCGCTTGATCGTGTGATCGGATTCACCACCGATCAGCACCGGTGGATGCGGCCGTTGTTTCGGTTTCGGATACATCGAAACCGGATCGAAGTTGACGAATTCGCCGTGGAATTGCGCCGCTTCCTCGGTCCACAGCGCCTTCATCGCAAGTACGCGCTCGCGCAGCAACTTGAAGCGCGTCTCATAGCGGGCGCCATGATTCTCCATCTCGTCGACGTTCCAACCACCACCGATGGCGAAGATGAAGCGCCCATTCGAGAGATGATCGAGACTCGCCACCGACTTGGCCGTCACGATCGGCTCTCGTTGCGGAATCAGCGCAATACCCGTCCCGAGCTTCAGCTTCTTCGTCGCGGCCGCGGCGAACGATAGCGCGACGAACGGATCATGCGTGTGGCTGTATTTCTTGGGGAGCTCGCCACCACCAGGGAATGGCGTGCGCCGGCTCGTTGGAATATGCGTGTGCTCGCAGACGAACAACGCATCGTAGCCGCGCTCTTCAAGCGCGCGGGCAAGCTCCGAGATATCGATCCCGTAGTCGGTTGGAAAGTAATAGACGCCAGCAAGCATCGAAGTGTCTCCGTTGGTTCGACATGACCGGTGGCCGCCCGAGGCGGGACACGATAAGTCGTGGTTGGGGCGAGGGGCGTAGTATGCCTCGCAATCGGGGTCCTGATCGATTCCAGAGCGTGGCGATCACTTGACTGGATCGACCGCCTGAACGATGAAGTCGAGAGCGGCGGAATGCGGGAACGGTCGACTTGGCAGTTGACTGATAGTTGGGCGCCCTGGTCAGTGCCGCGCGATGATCTTGGCGAGCTCACTATTCGAAGCGCCGAGCGATGATCTTGGCGAGCTCACTATTCGAAGCGCCGAGCGCGAGCAGCGACCTTACGAGGAGATCCAGTGATACGGTGGGATCGCCGGCTTCCATCTTTGCAACTCGGGATTGGCTCGACTGAATCACCTTCGCGAGCTGAATCTGCGTAAGGCCTTTGTCCGCACGTCGAGCCCTGAGCCCCTCAGCCAACTTCAGGCGCAATTCAATGTACGCTTCATCTTCATCAGAGAGTTGAAGTAGGTCTTTCGTGGAACCAACCTTCCATCCATTTGCTTCCAGACGTTTGCGCTTCCGATCATCCATCGTCGTAGTCCTTTATGCGCTTCTGGCATACCTTGATCACATACCGTGGAGTCTTCTGCGTCTTCTTAGAAAAGATCTCCAAGAGCACAATCGCATCTCCGTCGATTCTGTAGATCACACGCCAGGTCGCGTTCGTATCGGTAACTCGCAACTCGTGGCACCGCGTCCCGATGCTGGGCATTGGTCGTGAGTGAGGCATTCCAAGTGAGTCACCACGCTGCAGTCGTCGCAGGAGAAACCCAGTCTCGATCCGAGCCACATGCGACAAGGGAGGGGTCTTGAGCTCGCCATGTAGCCACACGAGAGGTTTGTCTCTTGGGCTCATAGAGCTATGCTATGTCATTATCGACATATACGCAAGGACGCCCAACCCCGTTCTGCCGCCGACAGTCACCAGCGGGCTTCGCCCGCCGGTTCCTACGGCTGAGCGCAAACGTTGGGCCTGTTGACCATGTCGCGCGTACACAGTTTCGAGCCAATCGAAAACCGGAACGCAGAGATTCTCATCCTTGGGAGCATGCCAGGACATGCATCTCTAATTGCAGATCAGTACTACGCGCATGCTCAGAACGTGTTTTGGCGAATCATGACCGAGCTCCTGCAGTTTGATGCGACGGCTCCCTACAGCGTGAGGGTTCGTGCTCTGAAGTCCGCTCGAATCGCACTCTGGGACGTGCTCCACTCATGCATACGCGAGGGTAGCTTGGACTCCAAGATTGAGCGTGACACCCAGATCGCTAACGACTTCCGGACTTTTTTCCACACCCACTCGAAGATCTCGCATGTGTTTTTTAACGGTGCTAAAGCAGAGGCATGCTTCAAACGGCACGTACTGGGCGATCTCAAGGGCGATTCTGTAAGCTATGCGCGCCTCCCATCCACGAGTCCCGCCAATGCCTCGATATCATTTTCTGAAAAGCTTCGCGCCTGGCGGGTCATACTGAGGCCCAATCGCGAAGGGCAATAGTGGACGGACCAAATTCTCAGCTAGGATTTCCGTTGTTCACGTCCGAAATGTCTAAGATCTTCCCTACGAATGAAGCAGTCAATGCAGCGCTAAGCTGGCTAGTTGGTGTCGCGCACTCCGCGACAGGTATGCCATCGCGACCAAGCCGACGCGCCATAGAGGGGCGCGCCGCTTTGCTCGCACTTCGCGGATGATGGTGATCGGGCGCGGACAGTAGATCGGCGCAACCGACTCAAGCACAAATAAACATTCACATGCCGACCATCGCGATCAACGGATTCACGCTTGGTCGCGAGCACAATCGCGCGTCACACGCTACGCGGAGACGTGCGAACGATCGTGGGCGCCAATCACGCGATGGTCACCACGTATCCTGGCGCAGTCGCAGAAGCGATCGCATCGTTGTCGGAATAATCGTCAGCCAAGCGGCCGCGTCACATCATCAAACAGCTCATCGACCGCGTACCGCCGCGGAATCAACCGCTGCTGATGCACGTAGTCGATCACGATCTCCAGGTTCCTGCGATTGGCCTCGACACCAAACGGGTTCGCATCGATCTCCCCTGCTTTCGGCAGCCCGGCAGCCCGCTTGCTGTCGACGAGCATTCGATAAATCTCTCGCACCGCGTTCGGATTCGATTTCGAGAACGCGTCTTTCACGACAACCATGTGATTGATCTGCAGCGCATTGTTCTTCTGCTGCCAGGCGCGCGCCTCGGCTTCCGGATCGGGAAATAACGTCTTCAGGCGAGGATCGCCGGGAACGCGATCGCCGACAATCGCCGCATCGATCTCACCGGCAAGCAGCATGGTGACCAGATCCTTGCCTTCGGCCGCGCGCTGCACGGTTGGCGGATCGCGAAACTCCGCGACATGCGGTTCTTCGAAGGTGACCCATTTCACCGAATCGATATCGAGACCGAAGCCGTTGGCGAGGATGCCCCTAAGCCATGTCACGGTCGTAACGGAATACGATCGAATACCGATGCGCTTGCCATTGAGATCGCGTGGTCCGAGCACACCTCGTTCAGCGTTGTAGACGATGTACGGATGCTGGAAGCGCCCGACCACGACAGCAGGCAACAGTACGAGCGGCTTGCCGTGCGCCTTGGCCATGAGGAATGTCACGATCGCAAGTTCCGCGCAGTCGAATTCCAGATTCCGCACTACGCGCTTGAAAGCGGTGCTTGGCGCTTTCACGTCCGCGTATTGCAGCGAGACGAGGTCCGAGCGGACGTCGCCCTTTTTCATTGCCGCGGTAACGGGGTAATCGCCCAGGAGCATCGGGACGTTCAGTGATTGCGATGTGCTCATCGTTGCGTGCCTCTCTCAACCTTTGAGTGCGGGATACAGCGATTCGGCCGTGCGCCAGAAAATCCATTCCTGGTCCTCGTCCGGCAGGAATGCCAGCGCGGCTTTGCTGGTATCAAGAATCTGTTTGAGCGAGCCTTCGGTCGCCGGAAAGTTGGAACCCCACGCGATGCGCGACGCGCCGAACGCGCCGACGAGCTTGCCGAAGAAAGTTTCAGGCGTCGCTTTGCCCTTCTTCGCATCGATGACGCTATTGCTCGTGAGCTTGAGATAGACATTGCGATGTCCCGCCAAGCTGAAGAGGCCTGCCGCAGCGTCATACGGTGGGCCGGCTTCAAGGTCGGGGCGCATCAAATGGTCGATGATGAAGCGCACCTTTGGAAACCGTGCGATGAGCGCGTTGAGCTGCGGCAACCCTTCCTGGCGCATCTGCATGCACACCGGAATGTTCAGTTCGCCCGCGCATTCCCACGCCGGGAAGGTACGAGGATCGTCCATCCAGGTCGCTTGACTCGGCATCGTGCTGCCGGTCGTGAAGAGGCGAAGGCCCGCGAGCTTGCGCCCAACCCAGTATCGCATTTTCGCCGGTGCGTCGGCAGCGAGCACGTCAACCGAGAAGACGCCGCTGAAGCGATTGGGATGCGCGGCGATCGCATCGGCAACATATGAGTTGTCGTAACCGTAGCAGGTCGAAGCCTGCACGATCGCGGCCTTTGCGACGCCTGCATCATCCATCGCGGCCACCATCTGGTCAATGGTCACCGGGCGGTCGCGCGACCAGCCCGACTGCGTGCCACCAAGCGGATCGCGAGGATAGCGGACCGTATCAGTCGTGATGACATGGGGATGAATATCGAGAATTCTGGTGGGCATCAGCTATTTCCTTTGGTGCATTTCTAATAAGCAGAACTGGAAGGTGAACCACAGAGGACGCAGGGGACGCAGGGGACGCAGGGGATTACTGGAGAACGATGAAGAAGGCGTTTCTCGTTTCCCGTTTCCCGTTTCCCGGATCCTCACGATTCGGGATCTACAAACATCTCATTCACCGCGTAGTGTTTTGGCAGCAGCTTCTGCTGGTAACAGTACTTGATGAGCGCTTCGATCGCCGGCAAGTTCACCTTGATTCCATACGGCAACGGATCGCCCACGATCTTCGTGAGCGCGGCATAGCTGCGATCGGTGTCGGTCTTGATCTCGCCGGCATTCAACCGTTCCAGGTAAAGCGCCTTCGCTTTCGAGAACGCATCGAACAACGAACTCGCCACCCAAGGATGGTCGGCCAGTACCTGGTCCTTGACCACGATCAGGCCATGTGTCGGATAGATTCCGGTGCTGCGAAACCATTCGGCTTCGCGCTTCTCGACGTCATCGAACAGCTCACGATATGTGGCGGCTGAATCGACTTTCGATGCCTCCCAGCCGTCTTTCGGCGCGCCGGCTCGGCCGATGCCTGCCGGTCCGGTGAACGCCGCCTGCAGCGCACCGCTCGCCATCATGCTGACGAGCGACTGGCCGGCCGGCGCATGCACAACGTTCGCGGGAAGCTTGAGCTGCGTGACATGCTCTTCATCATCCACCACCCAGGTGACCTTCGAGGTATCGACCCCGTACTCGTTCGCGAGAATCCCGCGCGTCCAGATACCCGTCGACACCGAATACGCGCGCACACCAACCCGCTTGCCCTCTAGATCCTTCGGCTGGCGAATGCCCGAGTCTTCGCGGTAGACGATGCCGCCATGGTGAAAGCGCCTGAAGATGAAAATGGGCAACGCTTTGAACGGCGCACCGAATGATCGCGCGATCATGTAGGTCGCCGGGGCCATCTCGCAGATGTCGAATTCAACGTCGCGCACCATGCGGCGAAACGCCTGAATGATCGGATTGATCTCGATGAAGTCGGGCGCTACGCCCTCGATCGATACACGCCCGTCTTTGAGCGCCGCGCTATGTCCGTAAGTGGCGATTGCGGTCTTGAGGCGAAGGGGCATTTAAATTTTCCTGTCGGGAAAAAGGAAACGAGAAACGGGAAAAGTTAAGGGCCGCGAACACTCAGCGGCTACTGCAGCGGAATTTTCGCGCGTTCAATCACGCTCTTCCATTTCGTGATCTCGGCGGCCATCAGATCGCGCGTCTGGTCCGGTGACATGGCCCGCGCTTCCATGCCGAGCAGTTGCAGCTTTTCTTTCACGTCGGGCGAACTGGTGGCTGCGGCGACTTCTTTCGCGAGACGCTCGACGATCGCTCGCGGCGTCTTTGCATGCACCGACACGGCGTTCCACGACGCCACCTGAAAACCGGGCAGGCCACTCTCCGCCATGGTCGGAATCTCAGGGAACATCGGGGAGCGGCGATTTGACGATGCGGCCAGCGGCTTCACCGTGTTGTTCTTGATCTGCGGCATCAAGGGCCCGATGAATTCGAAGACGACATGGATATCGTTCGCTCTCAACGCGTTGAGAAGCGCTGGTGTCGCCTTGAACGGCACGATCTGCGCATCGATGCCGGCCATCGATCGGAACAATTCGGCGGACAAATTCTGCGTGCTGCCGATGCTGACCGTGCCGATATCGAGCTTGCCCGGATTTGCGCGCGCAAACGCGAGCACGTCCGCCATCGAGTTGAACTTCGAATTGGGACCAGCGACGAGCAGGAGATCGAAGAACGCCATGGTCGACACCTGTGCAAAATCGACAAGTGGATCGTACGGCAGCGTCTTGAACAACGACACGCTTACCGCTGTGCCGTTGCCCGACAGCACCATCGTATAGCCATCGGGTTCCGCCTTGAGCGCCATGTCGGCACTGACGATCATGCCGGCACTCGGCCGATTGTCGACCACGATCTGCTGGCCCATGTTTTCGCTCATCTTGTGAGCGATCACGCGGGCAGTCAGATCACCGACCCCACCGGGCGCGAACGGCACCAGAAATCGAATGGGCTTCGTTGGATACGGTGCCGCGCTCTGTGCGAACGCGACACTGCCGGCGATCGCGGCAATAAGCGAGGCGAGAGCTCGCCAAGCGACGCTACATGCAATGAATGGCATCCTGGAGACCCCCTCGGATCGTTGCGGCGCGCAGGCTCTCAAAGCGGCGAGAACGACATCTTGAGCCAGGCCGTGAGCATTCCCGTACGCAGCGTGTAGATACGCAGATCGAAGTTCATTGGGTTATCCCAGATAAAATTGCACTGTAAACCGTTACGCCGGGGCATGTGTAAGAGATGTAAGTGCTCTTGACCTGTCAGCGGCTCCGCTGGGATGCTCCGGCACTGAATGCTCCCCCACGAATAATCGAGGAAACAAATGAAACCAACTGTCTACGCCATCGCGCTCGCCATCATGCTGATCGGCGCGGCGCCCGCCAACGCAACCGGCTTGGCGACATGCGATTCCGGCCCGCGGGAGTCCTGGCAGTCGCAAGAGAAACTTGAAAAAATGCTGTTCGAACGCGGCTGGAAGATCCGGCGTGTCAAGGAAGATGGCGGGTGCTTCGAGGTCTACGCCTTCGATGAAAAAGGCGATCGCGTCGAAGCCTACTTTCATCCGAAGACCCTCGACCTCGTGCCCACCAGCCGGTATCCGCGAAAGTAACGATGCAGGACAGCGAGCGTCCGACCGTCAAGGTCTGGGACGCTTTTGTTCGCCTCGCGCACTGGTCGCTCGTAGCGACAGTCACCGCTGCCTGGATCACCCGGCACAGCGACAACGGTTGGCATGAGTGGCTCGGGTATGCGGCGCTCTCGATCGTGGTCATTCGCATCGTCTGGGGTTTCGTTGGGACACCGTATGCGCGGTTCAACAACTTTGTTCGCGGGCCCGCGATAACGCTTCAGTACACGCGCGCGGTCGTGGCCCGCAGCGAGGCGCGTTTTGTCGGCCACAATCCGTTGGGCGGCTGGATGATCGTCGCGCTTCTTGCGACGGTGACGCTCCTTGGCGTCAGTGGCTGGCTCGGCACCACCGACGCGTACTGGGGCGTCGCGTGGATGGCCGAATCACACGAGGTACTTTCCAATCTCCTGATCGGGCTGATCGCCTTGCACATTGCGGGGGTCGTGTTTTCCTCTTGGCGGCACCAGGAAAACCTCGCCAAGGCTATGATTACCGGACGCAAGCAGACAGCGCGTAGCACAAGCAGGAGAGATTCCAATGCCGCGAATCAGTGAAATTGAAAGTGCGGGCGATGACACCACGCTCAAACCCATCTTCGAGAAGGAGCGTGAAGCGTTCGGTGACCTGCTGAATCCCACCAAGGTCATGGCCCACTGCCCACCGATCCTGCGGGCAGCAAAGATGTTGGGCGCCTCGATCGAGCAATCGGGCCAACTTCCGAAAACAATTCCGCCGCTGGTCTATCTTCGCGTTGCATCGATCAACGGCTGTCCGTTCTGAGTCGACATCAATTCCATCCGTGTGATGGAAGGCGATGGCGGTGAAGCAAAGCTCGCGGAAGTCGCGAATTGGCGCGCGAGCAAGTTGTTCAGCCCAGAGGAGCGGGTTGCGCTCGAATACGCGGAGCGCATTACGTACACCGACCAGAAGGTCGACGACGCATTCTTCGCGCTTGTGAAACAGCATTTCAGTGAGGCGCAGATCGTGGAGCTGACCGCCGCGATCGCACTTGAGAATTTTCGGAGCAAGTTCAATCCGACGCTCGGGGTTGAGTCACAGGGGTTTTGCCTGCTGCAAAGGAAGTGATTCGGGAAAATACGCTTCCCGCTTCCCGCTTCCCGCTTCCCGTTTCCCGTTTCCCGTTTCCCGTTTCCCCGCATTTAGACGTCAGCCAAGAACCCTCGCCCCGCCGCCAAAGCCGCGGCAGTCTTCATCGCGGCGAGCACGCTGTAATGCTGTGCGACCCCCTTTCCGGCGATATCGAATGCCGAGCCATGTGGGACATTGACCATGACATACGGCAGCCCCATGTAAATCGTGCATGCGCCCTCGAATGCAGCCGTCTTCACCGCGACCTGCCCCTGGTCGTGATACATGGTGACAACCGCATCGTAGCGGCGATCGAGCACCATCCTGAACACGGAATCGGGTGAAATCGGGCCACTCGCATCGATGCCCAAGCGTTTGGCCTCCACGACCGCAGGTGCGACTTCTTCGCGATCCTCTTCGAACATCGCATGCGGATTGAGGCCTGCCACCGCGATACGAGGTTTCGGCAGTCCCCAGCGCTTCAAGTTTTCGTCCAGCATGCGAATGACATGAACGATGCGATCGGTCTTTACAGTGGCCGGGATGTCTCGCATGCGGATGTGCTCAGTAATCGGCACCACCCGCAATGCGCCGCTCACGCGAAACATGAATGTGCCGGCCGGCTGCAGATCGTCGATATCCTTGACGCCCCCGCCCATCTTCAGCGAGTCGCTATCGACCGGCGCTAGTACCAATCCGCCGATGCGGCCACTGGCGCCCAACGATTCGCCGAGGCGAATCCAATCAACCACCGCTTTGCCCGATTTGGCTGAGGCTTTCCCTACCGTGTAATCGCCCGGCTGCAGGCCGCCTGGATCAAGCACGCCGATGGAATCCTCGTTGACCGTTGCGTCGGGAGAATCGATACGCGTGACCTTCCGCGTGACGCCGCACACCTTTATCGCACGCTCGACTGCGACCGAATCCCCGATGAGGATGGGTTTGCACACGCCCGCCAACTCGCGCGACGCAACTGCTTTCACACAGACCTCGGGACCGATGCCGGCCGGGTCGCCGATCATTGCAGCGATCGTAGGTAGCTTGTTCATTCTTGTCCTTTGAATTCGGCGATCTACGCGGGGCGAGCCCACTTGTCCAGCCAACCTCTAGATCACGAAGGTCAGATTTCCCATCGGTATGTCGTTGTTGACCAGGAATACCTGCTTCTCGCGGATCCTGAGCTCGCCGCTTTCGCGCGCCAGAACGTGTTTCATCCGGCCGATCCACTCGGTCTGGCGTTCCAGGCGAACCTCCCCCAGAACGAAGCGGGATGTCACCGTGCCGCCGCTCGCCGCATCGAACTCATGCAGGCACACATTCGAGACGGTACGAATCAGACGCGAGCGCGGATTCTGTGAATGGGCGTGCTTGGTCTTGAGGCGAAACAAGCGCTCTTCGAGGCGCTCGCGATCATCGTAAATGAGCGATACGTGGCGCATCGGATCAATGTCGTCGCTGTTGCACGGCACCCAGTAGAGGACATCCTTGGTCCAGAGCGCCAGCCATTCGTCGTAGGCATGCGTATCAGCGAGCTCGGCTTCGCGATAGAGCAGATCCTCGACCTCCCGGATAAGACCAAGGCGTTCGGCCGAATACAGTGCGATACCCGTTGTCATCGGCTTCTCTCTATTCCGCGGTCATCATTTCGCGCCAGCGCTTGAACTGGCCACGCTGCGGCACTTCATCGGTGATACGCCCGACGATGCAACCGTCGGCTTCATGCTCCTCGCGGTTCATGCCGCGTGAGAGATCGACCCAGCCGTTCAGCTGCGCCATCATCCCGCGCTGCGCGCGCTCGAATATTTCGGCGTCATCGGGAGACCCGGCGCCCGCAGGTCCGTAGAACGACTCGTGCTGGCGGATGCGCAGTGCGTTCATCTCATCGCTCACGCCACCGAGGCGCACCGGGAACATGATGACCTCGGTTTCATCGGGCGCGATAGGATTCATGATGCGAATCTGGTTGTTGATGAGTTGCATGTTGGGAAAGACACCGACGTGCGGATCGCCGGCCAGCGCGATCAGCAGCCTGGCACGCTCGTCGCCGTGGCGCTTGCGCATCGCTTCGATGTACTGCTCGCCGCCCGGGACGCTGCGCAGGAATTTCGTATAGACGTCGTAGTGAGAAAGACGCTGCGCGGTGAGGTCGAGCATCGCGTGCCCATTGCCGAGATCGCGCGTGCGGCTGGCCGCCTTGTCATCGAACGGGTCGTCGCGATGCGTCGCGCCCATGCCGGAGTCCTGCTTGCGCTGCCAGGCCGCGATGACCGAGGCGTGTACAAAATTGGGATGGTAGCCGTCCATACCCACCAGCTTCCAGTTGCCGCGATAGACCGTCTTGTGTGCGCCGGCATCGACGGCAAGCTCGCTTACCGGCGATGCGTCGACCATCAGATCAATCATCGGCGCGGCGTGGCCAAGATGCTCGCGCAGCGAGGGACCCGTCGCCGCCAGCCTCGCGAACACGAATCCGCGATAGTTCTCCACGCATGCAGGTGGTAAAAGACCCATCGCGTCTTGGTTGAATTCCGGACCGTAGGCCTCGCGTTGCGTGACCTCGACCAGCTTTCCCGCCGTGTCGTATACCCAGCCGTGGTACCAGCAGCGCAGGAATTTGGTATTACCGGATTCCGCCTCGCAGACCGCTGAACCACGGTGACGGCAACGATTCATGAAGACGCGAACGGCATCGTCGCGCCCGCGGATCATGATGACGGGCTGCCGGCCCATCTTGCGTACGCGAAAATCCCCTTGTTTGGCGACCTCGCTCACATGGCCGATGTAGAGCCACCCGCGACTGAAGATACGCTCCATCTCGACCTCGTACACCGCGGCATCGGTATAGGCACGCGAATGAACCCTGCCGCCCTCGTAGAGCTCGCCGATCTCTTGCGCGGTGGGCGGCACACTTGAATGCGATTGATATCGGATCATTGTCTTGGTCTCGCGATTGGATCACGGGAGGCGATGGTGGCATCGTCCTCGGTGGCTGTCAATTATATCAATACTTGATTATTTCATGAATTGAATCATAATGCGACCCTTGCCTGTCCAACCATGGATCCGGAGATGCCAGCCGTGCCGCGTCACAGCAATCCAGCGCCTGTTCGCGCCACCAAGACAAGGGAGCGTCCTTTGCCAACACGGCTTCATGCGCAAGTCGAGATCACCGCGGCGCGCCATAAGGACCTCGATCCCACCACACTGCACCTATTGCTCGCGATGTACCGCTCCTTCGCCACGCTGGATCGCGATCAGTCTGAAGAGGTGCGCGCAATCGACCTTACCGGTACCCAATTCAACATTCTCACCACGCTCGAACGGGCGGGCGGACCCGTGTCGATGGGCGAGCTGGCTGCGATGATGGTACTGCAGCCCACAAATCTTTCCGGCATCGTGAACAAGATCGCCGATCGCGGGCTCGTTCGGCGGGACGTAAACACCACTGACCAGCGTTCGTTCCTCGTGGCGCTCACGCCCGCTGGTCAGCGGCTTCTGGACGGATTCCTCCCGGGTCACTGGCGCCATCTCGAAGGACTGATGAACGGCCTTACCCGCGGCGAACGCGTCTCGCTCGTCGAGCTCTTGCGCAAGCTGCTGGTGTCGATCCAGGACGCCGAAGCAACGGCGCCTGCTCGCGTTCGACGAGCACCGCTTTTTGTTCCGGTGCCTAAACACTCGCCGCGCGTGAACGGCATCGCGCGCGGCTAATAACGACCTCACGAGGACATTAAAATGGCGGAAATCCTTGGGCTCGGCCTCTCGCACTACCCTCCCCTTTGTCTGCCTGATACGGAGATGTCCGGTATCTTGCGCTGGACGATCAACGATCCGGGCATTCCCGAGGCGAAGAAAGATCCATCGAACTGGCCCGCGCCAATGCGCGAGGAGTGGAGCAACGATTTCGGCACGCGCGCAGCCGCCGAACATCGCAAGGAAATGGTGGCGGGATTCGATCGCGTACGCGCCGCTCTCGATGCATTCGCGCCCGACGTCGTCATCATCTGGGGGGATGACCAGTATGAGAATTTCCGCGAAGACATCATCCCGCCCTTTGCAATCTGCGCCTATGGCGATCTCGATCTCTATCCCTGGGGCCATGCGCAATCGTCATCGATGATGAAGGGCAAGGCGAATGCGTGGGGCGAAGATGAGTCCTTGCATTACCGCCTGAAGGGCCGCCCCGATATCGCCAAGCATCTCGTCGCCGGGCTGATGGATGAGGGCATCGATATCGCCTACGCGTACAAGCCGCTGCATCACGCGAGCGTGGCCCATGCATTCACGAACGCGGTGCTGTATCTCGACTACCATCGGAAGGGTTACGAGCATCCGACCATCTGCTTTCCAGTCAATTGTTATGGGCGGCGGGTTATATCCACTCGAGGGTTCCTGACCAAGATCAAGGATCCGGTCGTATTCGATCCGCCGTCGCCTTCGCCCAAGCGCTTCATGGAGGTTGGTGCTGCCACGGCGCGCGTGTTGCGGGCAAGCCCCTGGCGCGTTGCGCTGATCGCCTCATCAAGCTGGTCGCACGCTTTTCTGGTCGACAAGACATGGCGGTTGCAGCCCGACACGCCGACCGATCGGCGTCTGTATCAGGCCATGCAGGAGAATGACTACGGATACTGGAAAACGCGCCCACTCGCCGAAATCGAAGACGCCGGGCAGCAAGAAGTACTGAATTGGTTCGCGCTCGTCGGCGCGATGGAAGCGCTCGATGCAAAGCTTGACTGGAGCTCGATTACCGAGACGCACATCTTCAATTCAAACAAAGTTTTCGCGGCTTACCACGCGGCCTAGAGCACGCTGCACCGACGCCGCACGCGTGATGAAGGTTTCCGGCGCGAAGGTGGATTAGCGAGCCTACACCGTACAGCAACCACGACTGCTCGACGACACGACGGGGCACGACGGTAACGACGATTTGTGGGTGGTCGCACCGCTGCGTTTCCGAATTCGTTGTGCCCGTTGTGTCCGTCGAGCCGTCGTGGTGAAGCTCTTGAACCTAAGGATTATTTTGATGAACATTTTTTTTACCCTCGCTATTAGCCTCTCCCTCGCAGCCGCGACAGTCTGTGCGCAAGACTATCCCGCCCGTCCCGTGAAGCTGATGGTCCCGTATGCCGCGGGCGGCACCCCCGATACCATCAGCCGGATCCTCGGCCATCGTTTATCTGAGGCGACCGGCCAGCAATTTCTCATCGAAAACCGCCCGGGAGCAGGCGGAATTCCCGCGACCGTTGCGGTTGCGAAGGCGCCGGCTGACGGCTATACCTTGCTCGTGGCAGACGTTGCGCAGCTCGCGATCAATCCGCATCTGTTCAAGACGCTGCCCTACGACACGCTCAAGGACTTCGCGCCGATCAGTCTTATCGCGATTACGCCGCTGTTCCTGGTGGCCCATCCGTCGGCCAACGTTACGACCTTCGATGGCTTCATCAAGAGCGCGCGGGCGCAGCCGGGCAAGCTCAACTACGGATCAGCAGGCATCGGCAGTCTTCATCACATCGCGATGGAGTCGTTGAAAGCGGCGCTCAATCTCGACGTGGCCCATGTGCCGTACAAGGGTTCCGGCCAATCCGTGCCGGCATTCGTTGCCGGAGATGTTGCGTTCGTTGTTTCTGCGTTGCCGGCGCTCGCGGGGCACATCAATTCGGGGCGTGCACGCTTGATTGCGGCGACCACCGCCAAGCGATCGCCACAAGCACCCGACGTCCCGGCGATGGCGGAGGTCGTGCCCGGATTCGATTTCGCCTCCGAGATTGGGATCCTCGCGCCAACCGGCACGCCCGCGCCGGTTATCGCTCGGCTATCGCAGGAAATCACCAAGGCGATGGCGCATCCCGATTTGATCCAGAGGTTCGTCGCGCTCGGCTCCGATCCGATATCGACCACACCCGCCGCCTATTCGGACAATATCCGGCGAAACCTCGAACGCTTCTCCAAAGCCGTACCCATCTCTGGCGCAAAGGCGGAGTAACGACATGACGCTCAGCACGAATCTTCGTGATCTCATCGATGCCGTCGCACCCTACTGGGCGGGCGAAGCGGAAGTCTTTCGCGCATACTGGACCTGGAACAGACGCACGCGCGACACCGATCGCAAATGGCTCGCGCATCAGTGCTTCAAGGAAATTTGGGGCCTTGGGCTGGCCGACAAGAAACTCGGGCTTTTCCTCGGTCCGGTGGAGGAGCTACGCGCGGCCTTCCCCAAAATAGACATCTCGATCGATCGCCATGAGGTCCTCGATATCGCCGAAGGTTTGCGCGCGGAGTTCGCCCACTACGTAGCGTTTGCGGACGCCTGGGACGGCCTGCGTGATCCGGGCATGCCAAAGCTCAACCCGACCGTGCTCACCTGGTGGAAAGAAGACGAAGAATTATCCGCGGTGCGCTACGGCCATCGCGACCAGTACGGAGAGCTGGGTATGCGCGCGGTGCGCTTTACCGAGGGTGGCTATTGCACGCTCTTCGCCGAAGGCATGGCGCTCGCAAAGCAGCCCACGCACGGACATGAAGACGCGGACCGCCTGATTGCCAAAGCATGTGGCGAAGTCTACGACGACGAATTTGGTCACATGTTGAAAGGGATCGTCGGCTTTGATCGCGAGAACATGCCAACCGATCAATGGCAGACCCTTGCTCGACTATCAATCGAACAAATGCAAGGGCGCATTCACATGCGTAACGCGCAGTTCAGCTACCCGTTGAGTGGCGAGAAGCTGGCCAACGCGCTCACCGGCCGGTGCACGCCCCTAAAATTCGATTACGAGCGGGCCGGATTGGTGCGTTAGTTTTCCGGCGGTGCACATTTACGACGGACGGATGAGCATGCGTCTGGATTGGAACGGGCTGTCATTCGTCAATTCCGGGGATACGACCCCGTCGTATGTCATGGTCGAAAATGCGCAGGACGTCGATCTGCTGATCCACGAAGCACCGTGTCTTCCTGGTAGCTCGCTACTCTCCCGGCGGGCTGTCGGGCGTCATGTCGTCACCGCGTTCGATCAGCTCGAGGTGATTGGCGTCCCATACGTCGAGCATCCAGTCCCACTCGGTGCCGGCAGGCTTCCTTTCCAGGGTCGCGGGCAGCCACATGGCGATCGTGGGGAACAGCAACACCAGCGCGATCGCGACGCACTGTATCGCCAGGAATTGCCGCATGCCTCGGGCAATCGTTCCGACATTCCATTCACTCACAACCTGTTTGAGGTAGTAGGCGGACATCGCGACCGGCGGGGATAGAAAAGCGGTCTGCAGATGCGCGAGATCGAACACCATCGGTCCGAGGCCGGCGAACCCGAATGCGAGCGCGAGGAACAGCAATGTGAAGCTCACCGGCAGGCCGATGAAGATCGCCGCGAGCATGACGACCAACATCGTGATGCCGAGGATCACCTCGCCCGTCATGGGTCGGCTCGCTCGCGATGCTGGTATTCTTGCCCCGTCCGCACTGCATGCCAGCTTTTCAGGGTCTCCGAAACACCTTGAACCATCAAGAGCAGCGCAGCGAGCGGGAGCGTGGCACGGAACGGCCACATGATCGGCCGCCAGGGCGTAAGCGCGGACGCCTCGCGCAATCGGTACGAACGCCAGGTGTCGTCGATGCCGATCGCGAGGATCGCCAGCATCACCGGGAAAAATAGCAGCACGTAGGAGACCAGATCGATCGCGCCCTTGGTGCGCCCCGAGTACCGGTCCCAGAACAGGTCGTTCCGCACGTGTGCGTGCCTGAGCAGCGCAAAGCCACAGCCGAGCATGAACGCAGCGCCATTCGCCATCACGCTCGTTTCTGCGACCCAGCTCGTGGACGTACCGATCAGGTAACGAGCGATGCACTCGTAGTTGATCGCAATGAGCATGAACAGAATTGCCATCGAGACCAGCTTTCCGCCGGCATCGGTGAAGCAATCGATCGAGCGGATGATCGCGTGGCAGTCAAGCTTGAACCCGCGCATTTTCGTCGCTCGGTATCGCGGTCTGACGAGAGAGCCACCCGCTGCGCTGTCGAGCCCGACCTCGCCGGCAGTTTGTCGAATATGCTGCGCTTTCTGCCCTGCGCGTACTCATCGAATTCAAGTCAAATTCGCCGGGTCGCGCGCGCCCAG
>JANMUI010000932.1:0-6726 GCA_031391405.1 Betaproteobacteria bacterium | reverse complement strand
TCGAGCCGCCGCTTCAACAAGGCGCGGCAGTGGTGGAAAACCGTCGGAGAAAATCAACGCCGCCGGTGAAGCGCCGCATACCTGGGCGACCAGGGAGTCGAAATCGGGTGCGGGTAGTCGGCCGAGATACGCCATTTCCCGCACGCCAAACACCTGGATGCGATTGGGATGGATGAGATTCAAATGTCCGATGAGCGCCGCCGCTTCGGGCGCATCCCGAGTGATCAGTCCCGCGCCGTCGCCGGCTACCCAGGTCAGGTCGAGACGGGAGTGATTGTCCTCAACCAGCCGCGCGACGCTGGTCTGGAACATACGGCTGCCATGCGATGAAGCGCTGGTGGGCGGTCGCTGCGTCCGGATCGCTCCCGATCTGGGCGCGAAATTCGCGATCGCTGAACATTTCGGCGAGCTCCGACAGAATCTGCAAATGCTGCTCGTTGGCCTGTTCGGGCACCAGCAGCACGAATACGAGATTCACTGGCTTGCTATCTGGCGCCTCGAATGGGACGGGCGCCGCGAGCCTGATAAACGCGCCAACGGCCTCTTTGAGGCCTTTGATCCGGCCATGCGGGATTGCCACGCCTTGGCCAAGCCCGGTGGAACCGAGCTTTTCGCGAGCAAACAGGCTGTCAAAAACCGTGTTGCGCGCAATGCTCTGATGGTTCTCGAACAACAGACCGACCTGCTCGAACAGCCGCTTCTTGCTGCTCACCGACAGATCGAGTACGACGTTGGATAGGGGAAGCAGCTTGGGAACGAGATTCATGCAAACAATGCGCTCGGATCGCCCGCCACTCGTGTCGAGGCAGGCAGCGGGTTGCTGGATCGAGAATTCAATTCGATGGCTGCTCTTGAAGGGCGGTTACCCAGCGGCACGCGGCGCACGACATCAAATCGATCGGCTGATCTAAACATTATAGCGCGCCGCGAAATCTCTTTTTGCGGCGCGCGTCGGGTGGATCTACGCGGTTGGCGCTTGATGCTTGAGCGCATCATGCGGGTGGGCGAACGCCCTGCTCTTGTGCTTGAGGACCGCCCGATCGAGCTTGTCCACCAGTGCATCGATCGCCGCATACATGTTGTCGCCGATCGCTTCCACGAAGATGTCTTTCCCTTTCGCGTGCAGCGTTACCTCGGATCGATGTTTCAGTTTCTCGACGGCAAGGATCACGCTGACATCGATAACGTGATCGAAATGACGGACGACCCGTTCGAGTTTTGATTCGACATAGGTGCGTAGTGCCGGCGTAACTGAAATGTGATGCCCCGTGATCTTAAGGTTCATGCGGCCCTCCTTGAAAACGCGCATTGCGCGGTCTTCGCGGGCCAGTGGGGCAGGCCTGCGACTACAACGATTTGCGCAGGTTAACGGGCGGGATCTGCAAGGATTCGCGATACTTTGCGATCGTGCGGCGTGCCACGACAATCCCTTGCTGACCGAGCAGTTCAGCGATCTTACTATCGGATAGAGGACTGCGGTCGTCTTCCGCAGCGACAAGTTGGCGAAGCAGCGCCCGAATCGCGGTTGCCGAACATTCCCCGCCAGTGTCCGTCGCGACATGACTGCCGAAGAAGTATTTCAATTCGAAGACGCCGCGCGGCGTGGCCATGAACTTCTGGGTCGTCACCCGGGAGACCGTCGACTCGTGCAGGCCAAGCAGGTCGGCGATTTCGCGCAGTACCAGCGGGCGCATCGCTACTTCGCCGTGATCGAAGAAGTGGCGCTGGCGGTCGATGATCGCCTGCGATACTTTTTGAATCGTTTCAAAGCGTTGTTGCACATTCTTGATGAGCCAGCGGGCCTCTTGGAGCTGCTGTGTCAAGTGTCCTGTCGATCCGCCGCGTTGGCGCTGGAGGATCTGCGCGTACATGCTGTTGATGCGAAGCCGCGGCATCGCCTCTTGATTCAACGATGCGACCCACACGTTACGCGTTTTTCGCACAATGACATCCGGTATTACATGTCGGGCGTCAAACGTCGTGAACGCGGCGCCGGGTCGCGGATTCAGCCCCTGGATAAGCTGCTGAGCTTGCTTCAAGATCGACTCGTCGCATTGCAGCACGCGCTTCAACTGGCGGAAGTCCCGCGCAGCCAGTGAAGGGAGATGGTCCTGAACGATCTTGATCGCGATATCGCGGACCCGCGACCGCTCGCCGATCGCGCGTAGCTGAAGTCCGAGGCATTCAGCGACTGAGCGAGCACCTACTCCAGTCGGATCCAATCCTTGGAGCCGACGAAGCGCGATGCTGAGCTCGTCCGGTTCAATCTCGAGCTCAACCGGTAGGAACTTGGAAATTTCTTCCAGCGATTCAGAAAGATAACCGTCGTCATTCAGGCTATCGACGAGTATTTCCAGGAGGGCGTGGTCCCGTCGGGTAATGTTGATTGAACCGACCTGAGCAAGCAGATGGTCCCGCAGGCTCGGCCCGGTGTCCGATGCCGGTGATTCCCGCTCTTCGCCTTCTTCGTCGTCACGACTACCGGAGTAGCCGCCTTCGAAGAAATCATGTGCGCTCGCCAGGGCCCCATCAGCCGAATCATTCCCGCCAAGGCTCGGTTCTTCGGGGCTGCTCGGCTCGCGTTCGCTGGACGTTTCGGACCGCTCCATCGACGATGTGATGTTGGCCTCGCCAATGGGCCCGTTGTGCGCCTCGATTCCGTCCGACTCGAGCAGGGGATTCTCTGCCAGGAATCGTTCCAGCTCTTGATTCAGCTCGACCGTCGAGAGCTGCAGCAATCGGATCGATTGCTGCAACTGGGGGGTCAGCGTGAGGTGCTGAGAGACGCGGAGCTGGAGGGTTTGCTTCATGCCAGTCTTAACGGCGAAGAATGGCGCTCAGTTGAGGCTCGTTCGTGCAGCGCGGGATCTATAGGCGAAAGTTCTCGCCCAGATATACCCGACGCACGCTCTCATTATGGACAATATCATCGGGCTTTCCGGCGGCCAGGACGCTTCCTTCGTTGATGATATACGCACGATCACAGATCCCCAGTGTCTCGCGCACATTGTGATCCGTGATGAGGACACCGATACTGCGTTCGCGCAAAAAACCTATGATTTTCTGTATCTCGAGGACGGCAATCGGATCCACACCAGCAAACGGTTCGTCTAGCAGGATAAATCTCGGGTCGGTCGCCAATGCACGTGCTATTTCGACTCTTCGCCGTTCGCCGCCGGAAAGCGAAAGTGCCGGCGCATTGCGCAGGTGGCCAATATGCAAGTCTGCCAGCAATCCATTCAGGCGCGCTGTCAGGTCGCCTTCTGAAAGATTCAACAATTCCAGAACCGCACGAACATTTTCCTCGACCGTTAGCTTACGGAAAATCGAGGCCTCCTGGGGCAGGTAAGACAGTCCCAGCCGCGCGCGCAGGTGAATCGGATAATGGGTAATTTCATCGGCGTCAACGTTGATCCGCCCGCCGTCAACGCCCACTAGGCCGACGATCATGTAGAAGCAAGTCGTCTTCCCCGCACCATTGGGACCCAGCAGGCCGACGACCTCTCCGCTTGCGACCTCCAGGGAGACGTCCTTCACGACGGTGCGCTTCTTGTAGCGCTTCTTGAGATCCCTGACCTGCAAACGGCTCATCCCGCTACCGCGTCTTGGGGAGTGTGTCGATCGACTTCAGCTCGAGGGCAGGCGCGGCCGATTCCGGTGCCGGTGCTTTGACTTTAGGTTGCAGCACGGCGCGAATTCGCCCATCGCCGCCACCCGGCCCCGAACCATCTTTGGCGTGTTGCACCTGGAAGAACTCCGTTCTTTGATCGTACGAAATGTAGTTTCCGCGGACCTCATCCTTGTCGCGGGTCATTCGAGCGCGCACGAACAACTCAACGCGTTCGGCCTTTCCGTCATATTCGATCCGGTCCGCCTCACCGTCTATCCATTCGTCCACGTTGTCGCGCTTTTGCCTGAACGTGGCGGGCTTGCCGATCGCGGTCGCTGACTTGGTGCCGTCCTTGTCTTCGCGCAGGGTTACGCGCTCAGCGCGCAAAATCATCGTGCCTTGCGTCACGACTACCCGGCCTTCGAAGACGAGCACCTTCGTCGCATCATCCGCGGTCATGCGATCGGATTCGACATTGATCGGCTTCTCGCGGTCGGCCTTCTCCGCGATTGCATCGATCGAAGCGAGCGAGAGTGCCACCACCGTCGTGACGGCGACCAACGCTTTCATCGTTTCGTCACCGGCAAGATTCCATGTACACGGCTTTTCAGCTCGAGCTCGCGCGATTTGCTGTTGACTATCATGCCGACACCGCGAAGTTGTGATCCACCTTCAGTGATCACGACGGCTTCGTCCGTTCGGGCGACATGTGTGTTCGGCTCGATATCGAGAATCGATGTCTCGACGATCATCGGCGGGCGTTCGTCGTACCCGGCGCGCGTCACGACCACGTTGCCTTCGACGCGAACCAAGTCGCCCTCCTTGCTGACGATGCCTTTGTCACCGACAATTTCGACGGCAGGTTGACCGACAGAACGCTGCAAGTAGCGCGGATATTCGAGCACGGTCGATTCGTCGTCCGGGTAATGTAGCATCTTGGGTGCCGACAGCGAATTTTCCGGAAGCCCGGCCGCGTTCATCTGCGTGACGGTGAAGCCTTCAACGATGAAGTCCGGATCGTGCCGCAGCTTGTCCTTCCCCGGAACCGGAGGTAGTTGCACGAGGCGGTCGAGCCAAAACGTTGTCAGAGCGAGTCCGAGCATCAGAATCAATGGAAATAGCTGCCCGAAACGTGGCTTCATCTTAAATAGCGTTCGAGCGCGGCGTCCAGCTTGCCTTGGGCCTGGAGAATGAGCTCGCACACCTCGCGAACGGCGCCCTTGCCCCCAGTCGCCCGGGTTATGTAGTGCACGTGCGACTGCACGATCGCCGGCGCATTGGGCACGCTCGCTGCAAAGCCGGCGCGCCGCAGCAACGGAAGATCAAGCAGATCATCGCCGATATGGCCGCAAACAGCGTACTTCAAGCCAAGTGTAGCGATGAGGCTTTCGAAAGCGCCCTGCTTGTTTTCAACGCCCTGGTGCAAGAACTCGATCCCGAGGCTCTTCGCGCGGCGCTCCACCGATTGGGATCGGCGTGCGGTGAAGATTGCGGTGCGAATGCCGGCTTCCTGAAGCATCTTGATGCCATGGCCATCGAGAACGTTGAATGCCTTCATCTCCTCACCGGATTCTAGAAAATAGAGCGTCCCATCGGTCATCACGCCGTCAACGTCGAACGACATGAGTTGTACGCCACGTGCCCGCTGGATCGCCGAATCGGATGCCTGTTGGATCGCTGGATCCAGCGTCCGTTGGGTCGTTGAATCCATCAATAGATCTTCGCACGCAACATGTCATGCATATGAATTGCCCCGATCAGCCTCCGATCCGGATCAGTCACGAGCAACGCGGTAATGCGATGATTCTCCATGAGCCGGACTGCATCGGCCGCCAAGGCCCGGCTTTCGATGGTGCGTGGCTGGCCGGACATCAGCGTCCTGAGCGGCGTGGTCCGTATGTCATGGCCGCGTTCGAGCGCGCGACGAAGGTCGCCGTCGGTGAAGATTCCCACCACTGCGCGGTTCGCATCCAGTACCGCCGTCATGCCCATTCCTTTCTTCGACATTTCGAGCACCGCGGCCGCGAGCATTGAATCCTGATGGACCGCGGGTGCGGCATCGCCCGATCGCATGAGGTCCGCTACCCGAATCAACAGGCGCCGCCCAAGCGCGCCGCCCGGATGCGATCTGGCGAAGTCATCCGAACCGAATCCGCGTGCGTCGAGTAGCGCGATGGCCAATGCGTCGCCCAGCGCAAGCGATGCGGTGGTGCTGGCGGTCGGTGCGAGATTGAGCGGGCACGCTTCCTTTTCCACGCTGATATCAAGCGTCACATCGGCTTCGCGGGCGATCGTGGATGTCGCGCTACCGGCAAATGCGATCAGCTTTACGCCAAGCCGCTTCAATGCGGGGATGAGCCGTACGAGCTCTTCGCTTTCTCCGGAGTACGAGATCGCGATGACGACATCTTCCGGATCAACCATGCCCAGATCGCCATGGCTCGCTTCGGCCGGATGCAGGAAAAACGCGGCAGTACCGGTGCTGGCAAGCGTAGACGCGATCTTGCGCGCGATGTGCCCTGATTTGCCGATTCCGCTTACCGCAACGCGACCGCGGCATTGCAGGATGATTTCCACGGCGGCAAGGAAACGCTCGTCAAGACGCGCCCCGAGCGCGGCGACTGCGTCGGCTTCGATCTGTAGGACACTACGCGCGAGCGCGAGCGCCGTTGCATTGGCGCGCCGCTTAACGTCCATGATTCAAGGGCGATAGTATCGATATCATGCGAACCAGTATAACAAAGGGCTTCGAGCGTTCCGCGCAGCGGCTGGCTTGAATTCGTTGCTGCCCGCGGCGCGGACGCCGGAATTTCGCCTCCTTGTCAGAGGGGGTGGCTGAATGCAATGTGCCGGGGGATCTGAGAGGCCTCCGTGAATATGAATCCCCCGCCACGCTTCGCTCAGGCATCCCCTTTTTCAAGGGGGCAAGCCCGCATCGCTTCGCTCAAGCACGGCATCAGTCGGTGCGTCGTGCCGGCCCAAGCACTATGAGCGGCGGTCTCGGCCTCGCCGCATCGCCGTAGACCACGGGTTCGCCCGCCGCGTCGGCCTCCCGCACCCGTCCGGGGTCGAGGTCAAGCGCGATGTACTTGATGCCCGATTGGTCGAGGATCCGC
>JANMUI010000912.1:0-6528 GCA_031391405.1 Betaproteobacteria bacterium | reverse complement strand
TCGGGCGCCGCCGTCTTGACCGACTCGGCAGCGATGATCCCCTGCGCGCCCGGTTTGTTATCGACGATGACCGGTTGCCCGAAGCTCTCGGCGAGCTTCACCGACAAGAGCCGCGCGACAATATCGTTGCCACCGCCCGGCCCGAACGGAATCACCATGCGCGAGGGTTTCGATGGATAGTTCGCGGTTTGCGCAACGATCGGCGTCGATCCGAGTATCGCTATTACCAACCCAATGACGAGTACGAAGCGTTTCATCCGTGGTGTCCCAAATATTCGATAAGTTGAACTGTATCGAATTTCGAGCGCGCGCGACTGACGCGATGATTCCTCGATAGAATCGGCGCCTCGATTGAAGCGCGCTACCGCGCAGTTCCCGCATCAGCCCGGATGGTGAAACTGGTAGACACAAGGGACTTAAAATCCCTCGGCCCTTATCCGGCCATGCCGGTTCGATTCCGGCTCCGGGCACCAAATAGAACAGGTTGTTACTGAACATTCGGCGACCGTCACTCTCGCGATTTTTGTACCCCGTTTGTACCCCGGAAGGTCTGATTTTCCGCCGCCTCCCGGTGCTCGGTCGCACGAGGGGCATATCGATGAGAGGGCCAGGACTACTCCAATCGGTCCGGGATGATCGCCAAGCCGTCGACTCTGCAAGCACTGACGGCATTCAACAAAGAGCAAATCGCGATTTGGGAGCGCCTGGTCAAGATCTCAGGCCTGCATCCGCAGTAGTCCGTGCGAGGAAAGCCCCGACATCCAGACCGCGCTCGACAGTGCCTTGTTCAGTCCTCAGGAAGAATTTGGAACCGTCCCATCCGGTAAGGGCGATACAACTGAAAATCCCGTTTGTCCAACGTGAATATGCGAGATACGCGTTCGCGTTCCGCGACACTGACGATCGCGGCATCGGCGAGGTCCATCGGCAAGTCCTGATACTTCTTCATCAATTCACGAATGCGACGGTGGTTTCCCGCATCGAGATCGATCAGTCCAATCGCACCGCGCTCCACGAATTCCCAAAGTGCATCCTGCGCGCGCCAGGAGAACCCCAACAGATACATTGCTTCGGTGTAAGCCGGCCAGACCGTCATAAGCGGTTCATCGATCGCGCGATAAACTGCAACGCAACGCTCGTGGTGCCGGTCCAGGGCGTTGATCAACGCCACCATGGGCCCGGCATCGAGGAGAATCATGCGCGGCGTGCGTTTTTCGCCGCGAGAACGCGCCGGAATCCCTCACCAGTTCGCGTGGACAGATCAGCGCCGCCACTTGCGACGCAGCCGATCAGATCGCGAGTGCGTTCGTACAAGTCTCCAGATTTGTCGCTTCCAAGCGATTGGCGCGCGAGCGAGTCTACGGCCTGGCGTAGCACGGCGGACTTGCTGGCATCCATTTTCTTGGCTAGCCGCGCGAGTGTTTTCTCTGTCTTGATATCCAAGCGTACGCTGGTGGGCATGACGGGCACCTGAGGACATGTAGTACATGACTGTACTACGGCCAAAAAATTGAGTCAATTACCAACCTTTTCCACCGAGGTATGCAGCGCGCAACGGCTGCCACGCATGCCGGGTCTTCGGCGGTACTCAAAGATCTCCAGCCCCTCCTTATCTTCTGACACGCCCGGCGAAGATGCTGCTATTTCTGCACGAGATTCAAAGCGATCGTCCACAATGCGTTTCCGGATCGAAGCGCGTTGGCAGTTTGCGAAGTTAGTGAGTGCCTGGGGACGCGCCAGTTCTTGGATCGCGAGGCGTGGATCCGTATGCTTAACCGGCCATGCCGGTTCCATTGCGGCTCCGGGCACCGACGCCTCGGCAGAGCCGAGAGCCTACAAAGGACGAATGCGTTGACCGAATCGGCGTCATCCCAATCGCCTCAAAAGACTCGGGGAACCCTGTTGGTCGTCGACGCCGACACGCACATCGACGAAACCGAGAAGACTTGGGCGTATGTCGAGCCGCACGAAAAAGACATCGCGCCTGTCGCCGGTGCGCCAAAGCAAATCGATCCCTCGCGTCCGCCAACCCGGTATTGGATCATCGACGGCAAGCGCCATCTGCGGTTCATTCGCGACGACAAGCGCACCGGCACCACGGTACAGACGCGCGAGTTGCTGGACGTCGATGCGCGGGTGCGGGCGATGGACGAGCTCGGCGTCGATGTGCATGTCATCTATCCCACGCTATTCCTCATGGCAATCACCGACGACCCCGCATCGGATCGCGCCGCGCGCCGCAGCTACAACCGCTGGCTTGCTGAGCGTTGTGAGCAGTCGAACGGGCGCTTGCGCTGGATTATCGTGCCGCCGCTGATGGACCTGAAGGAAACGATCGAGGAGCTGCGCTTTGGCAAGGCGCACGGTGCCTGCGGCGTGCTCAAGAAGGGCGATCGCGAGGCGGGTGCCTGGGTCGATGACGAATACTTCTTCCCGTTGTACGAAGAGGCCCAGCGCCTGAACTTGCCCATCTGCATTCCCACCGGCTCGGGAACACTGGACAACACGCCCGCGAAGAACTTCACCTCGAGCCGGCAACTGCGCATCGGCATGCCACCGCAGCACGCCTTCCACTCGCTCCTGTTCCACAACATTCCGCAGAAGTTTCCGCAACTGCGCTGGGGCTTCATCGAGGCGGGCGCAAGCTGGGTGCCCTCAGCGCTGTACAGCCTCGCGCGCACGAACAAAAAACGCTATCACATCGAGAGCGGGCCATTCAGTTTCAGCCGGTATTCGATCGAGGGCAATCTTCTCAAGCAGAACAACCTCTACGTCTCCTGTATGGTGGACGAGGATTTGCCCTACCTTGTGAAGAGCATGGGCGAGGAAAATATTCTCGTCGGCTCCGATTACAGCCACGGCGATCCCGCGATCGAGCTCGACTTCCAGGTAGAGCTTCAAGCGCGGGCGGACAAGAGCGAGATCACGCAAAGTCTTGTTCGGCGCATTATTTCGGACAATCCACGCGTGTTCTACGGGTTGGAGTAAGCACCTGCCCGGCGCGGGTATGCATCGAGGAGAAGGCGCATGGAAAGTATTCGGATAATTCGTACCGTATCGCTCCGATTCGGCATGTTTTTCCTGACGTGTGCTTGCACGTATCTTGCTGTCGCCGCGGACTTCCCGGTCAAGCCGGTCAAGATCATTGTTCCCTACACACCGGGCGGTGCCGTCGACATCATGAGCCGCACAGTGGGCGAAAAGCTGTCGGGCGCACTCGGGCAACCGGTGGTGATGGAGAATCGCCCTGGGGCCGGCGCTTCGGTCGGCGCCGAGTTCGTCGCCAGATCCGCGCCCGATGGCTACACGCTGCTCGTTTGTACGGTCGGCGCGATGACGATCAATCCCGCGCTCTACAAGGATCTGCGTTACAACCCATTGCGTGATTTCGAATGGCGTGAGCCTAATGGCCCATCATGCGATGGTCATGATCGCGAACAGCCAGCTACCGGCAAAGACACCGCTTGACCTGATCGCATTGGCCAAAGCAAAACCTGGGAAGATGACTGGCGGGCACCCCGGTAACGGCACGTCGGCGCATATGGCGCTCGCCTTTCTTAACAAGTCTACCGGCGCCAACATCACGCCGATTCCTTATCGCGCCAGCACGCAGGTTACCGCGGCCGCGGCAACCGGTGAGCTGCAGATGGCGTTCATCGACATCCTTCCCGTGTTGCCGTTTGCGCGGAGCGGGGCGGTACGCATTCTCGCAATCGTAGGACCGGACCGGACAACAATTTCACCCGATGTGCCGACCTTCGAGGAAAGCGGGCTCAAAGGATTCGACTTCGTCACTTGGAGCGGATTTTTCGCGCCGGCCGGAACACCGAAAGATGTGATCGCGCGGCTCAACCATGAATTCGGCAGGATCCTCGCTGACCCCGAGATGAAAAAGCGCGCGTTGTCACTTGGCGCCGAGGCAGTGAGCAGCTCGCCCGAGGAGCCGATGGCCCGCGTGAAACGTGAGACCGGAATGTGGGCGGCCTTGGTGCGCGATGCCGACGCTAGTGTCGATTAGCTTACGCTCCGCAACGACAGAACGACATCATGTCCCTCAAACGACCGCAGCAACCGCCGATCCGCTCGCTCCTCTATGTCCCCGGCAACAAGCTCGAGTGGATGATCAAGGCGCCGAAGTACGGATCCGACGCCTTGATCCTGGATCTCGAGGATTCGGTTCCGCTAGAGCAGAAGCTCGCCAGCCGCACGCTCGTGCGCCAAGCGATCGACGCAATTGGGCCGCTTGGCCGACCACGCCTGTTCGTTCGTATCAACGACGTGCGAACCGGGCTCGCCGAGGACGACCTCGATGCGATCGTCGCGTCGGGACTGTTCGGCGTCCAGGTTCCAAAGACCGATGGTCCTGGCGATATCTTGTACCTCGACGCGCTCATGACTCGCCTCGAAGCACGCGCCGGACTACCGGCGGGGCAGATATTCCTCATGCCATTGATCGAGAGTGCGCAAGGGGTGCGCGACGCCTACGACACCGCGATGGCCGCATCACGCGTAGGTTACATGGTGGCGGCCGCTGGTGGCAGCGTCGGCGACATGGCCTTGTCGGTGGGCTTTCGCGAGACGACGGGCCTGGAGACAGCGTATATCTTCGGCAAGCTCGTCGTTGATGCACGGGCTGCCGGCATCACCAATCCTTGCATCGGGCTGGTCAGCGATCCGATCCACGATCTCGCGGCCGTGCGGGTGCGCGCGGAACGCGCGCGCGGCTTCGGCTATATGGGCACCAGCCTCATTCATCCGAGCCACGTGGCGCTCGCGCACGAAGTGTTTGGTCCATCAAAGGCGGACATCGCCTATTGGCAAGGCTTGGTCGAAGCGGTGGAAGAAGGTCAGCGCAAGGGCACCTCTGCCGTGGTGTACAAAGGCACGATGATGGACATCGCCCATCTGAACCATGCACGCGAGATGCTCAAGCTCGCGGGCGAGTATCCCGCGTAATCGGGTTCAGATCACGCCATCCCGCCTTAACCGCTCGATATTCTCGCCGGTGTAGCCGAGTTCCCTGAGGATCTCCTCGCGATGCTCACCAAGGGTTGGCGGGGCAGCGGGTTCCGCGAGCGGCGTGTCGGCGAAATGTCCAGGAAAGCCGATGAGATCGATGGCGCCCTCGATCGGATGCTGCGCCACCTTGTGGATGCGGTTGTGCATCACCTGCGGGTCGGCCATGGCGTCTTTCACCGTATTGATCGGCGCGCACGGCACGTCCACCGCCTGAAGCAGCGCCAGCCATTCACGGCGCGGGCGCGTGGCGAAAACCGGCACCAGCTCGCGCCACAACGCGTCGTAGTTTTCCTCGCGCGCAGACTTATCGATGAAACGCGCATCCTTCGCCAGCTCTGGTCTACCAAGCGTGTTGATGAAGCCCTGCCAGAACTTCGGCGGCGACGAGAGGTGGATTGCAATCGGCAATCCGTCCGCGCAGCGAAACCCATAAGCCTGCGATCGCGCCGCGCGATTGGATACCGTTTCTCCACTCGCGAAGTACTGTGAATACGGTTCGACGAAAAACCCGATCGTCGCCTCGAGCATGTTGGTGAAGATGTGCTGGCCTTTGCCGCTGCGTTGCCGCGCAAAGAGTGCGGCGTGTATGGTCTGCGCCGCGAACATGCCGGTGAGCGGATCGGAGAACGCCGGGCCGGGCGGTTTCAGATCCGGCGAGAGCATGAGATCCCACAGTCCTCCCAATGCTTGGCCGATCTCGTTGTAACTTGGCCGCTCGACATACGGACCGTCCTCGCCGAATCCGGAAATCGAGCAGTAGATGATTTGCGGGTTGAGCGCTCGAACGGATTCATAATCGACCCCAAGGCGCTGTGCGACGCCGTGACGATAATTTTGGAGGAGCACATCGCTTCTGCGCGCCAAGCGTTCGAAGACTTCGCGCGCAGCGGGCTTTTTCAGATCCAGCGTCAGCGACTGCTTGCTTCGATTGACGCTGATATAAGCGGGGCTGTAACCGCGCTCCGCGCGCGGACCACCACCACCCTTGCGAAACGGGTCACCCTCGAGGGGTTCAACCTTGATCACTTCGGCACCAAGATCGGCGAGCACCTGACCGGCAAGCGGACCGGTGATGTAGCCGGCCAACTCGATGACCTTGATGCCGGCCAGCGGGCCGGAATTGGCTGTCATTCGCGCTCGCTCCTCCTGGAAATTACGGATACCGATGAAATCGATCAAGCGCGCAGGCCGAAGTCCGATTCACGCAGCTGCTCGATCGCAGAAAGGGATCGCGCCGCCAGCGGGCCGCGCACGGCGCTCTTCACGGCGGCCTCGATCTGCTCCACGTCGGAGAATCCGATCAACACCGTCGATACTTGCGGATTGGACAAAGCAAAGCGGATGGCGGAGTCGGAGATTGAATCCCCGGTAAGGCTTGCCTGTACGCGCGCGGCGCGAAGCACCATATCGGCGTAATCAGGACTGGACCCACCACCGGAAATCGGATGCCGGACATCACAGCCTGACAGTGCTCCGCCTTCCAGCACACGCAATGCGATCGTACCGACG
>JANMUI010000909.1:0-6709 GCA_031391405.1 Betaproteobacteria bacterium | reverse complement strand
CAAGCGTGCTCCGCCAACCAGTCCGTCACCGCCTGCGGCATGGCCAGCACGTCCGACGGATAGCCGCCTTGCGGGAAGCCGACGTGCCCGCCCTGCGCCGGCTGCCACAGCGTGACGTGGCGCCCGACATCGGCCGCAGCGGGCAGGCAGGCCGCCGGCACGAAGGGGTCGTTGCGCGCGTTCAGCACCAGACAGGGAATGCGGACTTGCGCCAGGTGCGGCTTGGCCGACGCACGCGCCCAGTAGTCGGGCGTGTCCCTGTAGCCGTGCAGCGGCGCGGTGAAGATGTTGTCGAACTCGAACAGCGTGCGTGCGGCAGCGAGCTTGTTGCGGTCGAACAGGCCCGGGTGCTGCTTCAACTTGGCCAGCGCCTTGGGCTTCATGGTGGCCAGGAACATGCGCGCATAGACGAGCCCGTTGAAGCCCTGGTCGATGGCGCGGCCGCCTCATGACGGCCACGTTCATGGACTACGCGATGCCGCGCGCCGACGATTTCTGTGAGATCGAAATCAAGAGTCTCTCGGTGCCGACGAAGCGCAATCCGCTTGGGGTGAAGGGAGCCGGGGAGGCGGGCGCGGTAGGTGCGCTGCCTGCGTTGATGAATGCGATTGTCGATGCACTGGCGCCGTTGGGCATCAAAGAGTTCGAGATGCCGGCGACACCGGACCGAGTGTGGCGGGCGATTCGGGGGGCGCGGGGGTGAGGCGGAGGATACGGGGTGCCCAGGGCTACGGGACTTGCTGCGACTTCCGTTTCGTTACGTGGGCGCGCTTTCGGGGATAGTTGGATCTTTGCGGGGTATCTCGCGCATTATCGCGAGAGACGCTGCCTTCGGGTTCATATTTGGGGTCGGATGGGAATGGCACTTACTTAACGTGCGCTGCTCAAGGCTCCGTTCGCCCTGAGCCTGTCGAAGGGTAACGCAGGCTTGTCGACGGCGCGCGATGTTCCGCGCACGGGGCCTCGGGCTTTCACCCTTCGACAGGCTCAGGGCGAACGGTAAATCCCGCTAAGTAAGTGCCATTCGGGTCAGATGGGAGATCGTTTGCACCATGACGGAAAACCGTTCCGCTCCGACTGCTTATCGGTATATCGCTCGGCTGCCGGGCGTGCGCGGTGGCGAAGCCATAATCGAAGGCACCAGGGTGGGTGTACACGACGTGATCGGCCTGCTGCAAAGCGGCGAGACCGTGGACAGTATTGTCGTACGCTGCTTGCCTAATCTCACGCGTGCCGAGGTATACGAGTGCCTGGCCTACTACGAGGACCATCGCGGGGATATCGACGTGCTCGTCGCGCGCCAGATGGCGGGCGACGAGCCGTGAAGTTTGTGTTCGACCACCGCTTCGATCCGCGCAGCTACGGGCACCGCAGGAATTCCAGACGCGCTTTGCGCAGGAGTCGTTCGTTTCCACGCGGGTGAAGAAGCTGATGACGGCATAGGGCCGCCCGTTGAACGAAAGACGGCGTGCATGTCCCGCCGTTAATTCATCTTCGACGCGACGCTCTTCACCAAATTGCCGTAGTGCACGAGCTCCAACCGTATCGCTTCGGCATACCGCTCGGGCGTCGTCCCGATCGGATCGATACCCGCATTGAAAAGCCGCTGCCGCACCTCGGGCAGGGCGAGCGATTTGTTGAATTCGGTGCTCAGCCGATCAACGACATCACGCGGCGTTTTGGCCGGTGCGAACACGCCGATGGAAATGAACAGATCGCAGCCGGGCACGCCCGCCTCAGCCAAGGTCGGAACCTGCGGCATCAATTGACTGCGCTCCGCCGCCGCGATGGCGAGCACGCGAATCCTGCCTGACTTCGCATGCGGCAATAATGTATTGATTGCGGCGAAGATTCCGCCCACATCGCCGGCGACGACGGCCGGTACCGACTGACCGGCGCCCTTGTACGGAACATGCGTGAGATCGATCTTCGCGTTCGCCTTCATGAGCTCGAGCCCCAGGTGATGGACCGTGCCGTTCCCCGATGATCCAAACGCCATGCCGGGCTTCGCCTGCGCCAGACTCACGAACGATTTCACATCCTCAACGCCGAGAGACGCATTGACCGCAAGAAACATGGGCGATGACACGGCAAGCGTCACCGGTGCAAAGTCGCGCAGCATCTCGTAGGGCAGTTTCAGATTCAGACTCGGGTTCACCGCATAGACCGACGAATCGGCGATGAGAAGCGTGTACCCATCAGGTGCTGCACGCATCACGGCTTCGGCGGCGATCGCGCCACCCCCACCCGGTCGATTCTCCACGACGATCTGTTGGCCGAATGCCTCGGCTGTTGCCTGCGCAAGCGTGCGACCAAGCGTGTCGGGTGAGCCGCCCGGGGCATACGGAACGACGATGCGGATCGGCTTGGCGGGAAACGTCTGCGCGACGACCAGGCCGTGGAAGCAGGCGCTTGCCAATGCAAAAGCGACGAGCCGGGAGATATGGGCAGAAATCCGCAGTCGCGATAGCCATGCCAGTTCATCTACCATCCTCTGCACCCTCCCTTTTCCCGCCGTTTCCTCCGCGTCATCTTTCATCGAACGTATTAGGCCGCCAGCTTCGCTTTCGCGTAATCGAACACCACGGGCTTGATATCGCCCCCGAAGATCGACTGGATCCGTGACTCCGCGAGCGGGAAGCCGAACTGGCCGTTGCGCATGTAGATACGCTTCTGGAGTTGTGCTACGACCAGCGATTCAATGAGTTTCCAATTCTGGTCATTGAGCCCCGCGTCGCTGATGCTGGTCATGCCGGCCAGCATATGTCCGAATTCGTCTTCATAGACGAGCGCGCAGGCAGCGGCGATTTTCTCGTCGATACCGCCTTTGCCGGCAAGAGCCATGCCTTCCGAGAACAGCGTGCAATAACCGCCTTCGGTGAACTTGCATGCGCGCATGCCGATGGCGCCATGTTCATCCTGGTGCTTGTATCGAAGTGCGGTGAGCGCGTCTTCTTCCGGCCAGGGTTCGAGCCCGTGCGGATTCAGCCGCGGCGTTCCGCTCGGGCGAATTCCGTCATAGACATCGGCGAATGCGCAGTAATGCGAAAATTCCGCCTTCAGGCCCTCCAAGGTGTCCAACACTTCGCTCCGATCGAGCGACACGTCGATGGTCGGCGCGGCTTCGATCAGCTTTTTCATCACACCGAGGAACACGCCGCCGCGATCGTATTTGCTCACTCCCGATCCCCAGAATTCCTTGAAGCACTGTCGGGCGAGCCAAAGGAGGTCGGTTTGCGGCGTGCGTTTCGGGGAGGTCCAGTAGGTGCGTACGACTTCGGCCTCACCGGCCCAAAGCGGGGCGGCGATCGATACCAGATGCTCGATGCGTGGGTTCATTCTGTCTCCTCATTGCCGGGTCGTCATCAAACTGTAACCTAAGCCGCCTATCGTAGTCGGCGAACCGGCTAATCATAAAGGCAATCCAATGAATCGAACACTGTGCGTCTCCAGCTTGGCAATGTCGGCAGCGATGATGCTGGGCGGTACGGCAATCGCTCAGACGATCAAGATCGACGGTTCGAGCACCGTCTATCCGGTCACCGAGGCGGTGGCTGAGGAATTCCAGAAAGCGAAGAAGGGCACCACGAAGGTGACCGTCGGCATTTCAGGCACCGGCGGCGGGTTCAAGAAATTCTGCCGCGGCGAAATCGATATCGCCAATGCGTCGCGACCCATCGTGAAATCGGAAATCGCTGATTGCGAAAAAGCCGGCATCAAGTATTTCGAATTGCCGGTGGCGTTCGATGCCCTCACCGTGGTCATCAATCCGAAGAACACCTTCATCAAGAGCCTCTCCATCGCCGAGTTGAAGCGGATGTGGGAACCGTCGGCCCAGGGGAAGGTCTCGACATGGGATCAAGTCAACCCTGCTTTTCCCAAGCAGCCGATGAAGCTGTTCGGGGCCGGTGCGGATTCCGGAACGTTCGACTATTTCACCGAGGCGGTTGTCGGCAAATCCAAATCGAGTCGTGGCGACTACACCGCCTCCGAGGACGATAACGTGCTCGTTCAAGGCGTTCAGCGTGATGTGGCCGCGATCGGGTACTTCGGCTACGCCTACTACGCGGAGAACAAGGACAAGCTGAAGGCGGTTCCCATCGTCGCGAAAGAGGGTGGTGCGGCGGTCGAGCCCTCGGAGAAGAGCGTACTCGATGGTTCCTACCAACCCCTGTCGCGTCCGATCTTCATCTACGTCCAGGAGGCTGCGTACAAGCGTCCCGAGGTCCGCGAATTCGTCGAGTACTACCAGAAGAACGGCGCGAAGCTTGCCAAGGAAGTAAAGTATGTCCCGCTGCCTCCGCTTGCCTATACGACGAATATGGAGCACCTGCGCAAAGGGCGCACTGGAACGGTGTTCGGCGGGGTTCCTGAGGTCGGCATTACAATCGAGGAATTGATGAAGCGGGAAGCTAAGTAAAGCGTGAGCAGTACGCCAGTCGAAGTTGCCAATCCCTTAAGCACGGAGCTCGGTGTACCGGTCCCACGAGCTGCGTTGTTGGTCGCGCGCACGGTTTCGGCTGAGCAAAAGTCGAGGCAGCGTCGTCGCAAGATTCGTGAACGCGCCATCGAGGCGGTGCTGTTCTGTGCCGCACTGGTCTCGGTGGTCACGACGATCGCGATCGTGGCGGTGTTGGTCATCGAATCGGTGGCTTTCTTCAGGCACGTGCCGCTGCGGGCGTTCCTGACCGATACGCAGTGGACGCCGCTCTTTGACGACGCCCATTTCGGCATCATCGTATTGCTTTCCGGGACGATGGTGTCGAGCGCGGTTGCGCTGCTGGTGGCGATCCCGCTTGGCACGATCATCGCAATTTACCTGTCGGAGTTCGCCACCTCGCGCGTTCGCGAGATCGCCAAGCCGCTGCTCGAATTGCTGTCTGGCGTGCCGACGATCGTGTACGGCTACTTCGCGCTTTTGTTCGTGACCCCGCTTCTGCAGGTGCTGATCCCGTCCCTGCCCGGCTTCAATCTGCTGGCCGCCGGACTGGTGATGGGGATCATGATCGTTCCGTATGTGAGCTCGGTCGCGGAGGACGCCATGCGCGCTGTGCCAATGGCGTTGCGTGAAGGCTCATTCGCGATGGGCGCATCGCGTTTGCAAACGGCGATCAAGGTGGTCATGCCGGCCGCGTTCTCCGGGATCGCGGCTGCGTACATTCTTGGCATCTCGCGCGCGGTCGGCGAGACGATGATTCTCGCCGTGGCCGCCGGCATGCAACCAAATCTCACCTGGAATCCGATGGAGCCCGCGGCGACGATCACCGCCTTCATCGTGCAGGTCGCGCTCGGCGATCTGCCCCACGGTTCAATCGGCTATCAGACCATCTTCGCGGCAGGCCTGACGCTCATGCTGTTCACGCTCGTCTTCAACATCCTCGGATTCTGGCTGCGGCGGCGATACCGGGAAATGTACTGATGGATAGTCTTTCACGCGCGCAAATTCGCGAGATCGTCGCGCAGCACAAGTGGCGCGACGCACTGTTCATTGCGCTGGGCATCATTGCCCTTGCCATTGGTATCCTGACATTTCTCACCCTGTTCGTCGACATGGTGATCGACGGCATTGGGCGGCTCTCAATCGATTTCTTCATCAACTTTCCATCGCGACGAGCGGGTCAGGCCGGCATCCTGAGCGCGTGGGTGGGTTCGATTGCAGTGATGATGGTGACCGCGGCGTTCGCCGTGCCGATGGGCGTGGCGGCAGGCATCTACCTCGAAGAATACGCGCCGAAGAATTGGATCACCGACATCATCGAGATCAATGTCACCAACCTCGCGGGTGTGCCCTCGATCATCTACGGATTGCTCGCGCTTGGGCTGTTCGTGTACGCATTCGGTCTCGGCCAATCGATTCTGACGGCAGGCCTCACGTTGGGACTGCTCATTTTACCGATTGTGATCTTGACGACGCGCGAGGCGATCCGCGCCATTCCCGGCATGATTCGCGAGGCGGCCTATGCCCTGGGCGCCACGCGCTGGCAGACCGTGCAACACCACATTCTTCCCTACTCGATGCCGGGGATCCTGACCGGCATCATCATCGGATTGTCGCGGGCTATCGGCGAAACCGCGCCCATCATCACGATTGGTGCGCTCACCTTCATCGCGTTTCTGCCGCCGTCCCCGATCATTATCTCCCCGCCGTTCCTGTCCTTCGAGTGGCTGATGTCGCCGTTCACCGTGATGCCGATCCAGATGTTCAACTGGACCTCGCGCCCGGATCCGGCGTTCCAGGCGAATGCCGCGGCAGCGGGGCTCGTGCTCGTCCTCATGACCCTGTCGATGAATGCACTCGCGATCGTGCTGCGTTATCGACTCCGCAAGAAATTCGCCTGGTAGACCATGGCCGCACCCAAACCCGATCTCGCAACGATTCCCGTCAAAGCCCGTGCCGTCGATCTCAGTTTCTACTACGGGGAGTTTCAGGCGCTCAAGGGAGTAAACTTCCCGGTCCATGATCGACGGGTGACCGCCTTGATCGGGCCCTCGGGCTGTGGCAAATCGACATTGCTCAGGTGCTTCAACCGCATGCACGATCTCTATCCCGGCAATCGATACGACGGGCGAATACAGTTGTTCCCCGACGAAATCGATTTACTCGACCGCGATGTAGATCCGATCGAAGTCAGGATGCGGCTCGCCATGGTCTTCCAGAAACCCAATCCGTTTCCAAAATCGATCTTCGAGAACGTGGCGTACGGGCTTC
>JANMUI010000902.1:0-4329 GCA_031391405.1 Betaproteobacteria bacterium | reverse complement strand
CGACGTGCTGAGCGAGACCGAGCTCGACGAATATGTCGCGGGCCTGCAGGCCAACGGATTCTTCGGACCGAACTCGTGGTACATGAACCATCGGCGCAACCTGCGGTACGCGGCCTCGTCGGTGAACTGCGGGCGGCTGCGCATGCCGGTGCTGTTTCTGCATGGTGAATACGACTTCACCTGCGAGACCGTGGCGTCGCGTTTGGCCGAGCCGATGCGCGGCGACTGCGAACAGTTGAGTGAAGTAGTGGTGCCCTCGGGTCATTGGATGGCGCAGGAAAAGCCCACCGCAGTCAACGCGGCGATCGTGCGCTGGCTGGCGCGCGAAGTGCCCGCGGCCTGGCCTGCTTGAGTGGCTCGCGCCTCGCACCGCGCTCACTGCAGCTTGGCAGCGCAGGAACGTTGAACGTCGTGTTATTCGTGATCTTCGCACACGGATTCTTCTTCGATTGGCTCGAGATCGTGCTTGTCATCTGTCCGATCCCAGGGAGGAAGGGCGCCGATCGATCATGGCCCAAGCGCTGCAGCGCGCCGCAGCGGCGAACACCGTTCACTACGAGCGCCGCCGTCCCGAGGACACGACGCTCTATCAGCTGGTCGGCAAACATCTCGAGACCTTCCTCGCCCAAGTCGAGGCGAGCACCGGCGCGCCCTTGCCCCTGTTCGTGAAGGACGAGTTCGACGCCTTTCTCCAATACGGCATCCCCCGCCTTCGCGGGGGCGGAGCCTATAGACCCACGGGTTTTTGCGGCTGCGCTGTGCCGGTTGCGCGCACGAAAAGCTGGTCGCGTTTTCGTGCAAGCGGCGCGGATATGTCCCTCGTGTGGGGCGCGGCGCATGGCGCAGACGGCCGCCCACTTAGTTGATGCCGTCATTCCGCCGGTGCCGGTGCGTCAATGGGTGTTGTCGTTGCCGATCCCGCTGCGCATCCTGTTGGCCGCCCATCCGCAGCTGATTTCAGGCGTACTTCAGATCGTTCACCGAGTCATCGCGACCTTTCTGATCAAACAATCCGGACTGAAACGGATTGAGGCCCACACCGGCGCCGTGACGCTCATCCAGCGCTTCGGTTCGGCCGCCAATCTCAACATTCACCTCCACTGCCTCAGGTGGGAAGGGAAGGGTCCCACCCCTTCCCTCGGCTCGATCGGCTCTATGAACACACTGAGCATGGGCCGGTGTTCCAGAGGCGGTGCCTGCGGCCACCACCGACATGCTGCAGGCCTTGCTCGTCAAGATCATCACGATCACGCAGGTCTTGCGTTGCGCACCACATGCGAGCCGCGCCGCGAAGGAGATCATTGCGCCGAGCTATGCCTTGCCATTGGATGCGCATCTCGATCTTGCCGCGGCTGAATTCGCGGAATGTCTGCGACACTAAGGGCCGGGCGAGGGGATGCGGGCGTTTTTCGAAATGCCGCACCCCTCATGGGTGCCCGATGCTTGACATTGGTGGATGACGATCACGTCGCGATAACGTAACGCGGAGCACGACATGTACGAATTCTTCCCGGGCAACTACCGGTGGTCCTACAACACGCTGCTCGCGTTGTGCGCGGGCGGACAGGTCGGCGATATCGAGATGGTGTGGCGCCGGCTCAAGGAGCGCATCGGTGACGACGAAGCCTGGCATCGCGAATGGGCGTGGCTCGCCGCGGTTCTCGAGCAACGTGCGGCCGCCGCGCGTACGAGCGCAAGTGCGAGCGAAAGTTGGTTCCTGGCGAGCCTCTATCACACGATCTCCGAGCATTTCATTCCACCAACCGAGCCACGCCGGTTCGCCTCGTATGGCGAAGTGCTGCGGACGTTCGAGCGGGCCCGCGCGATCGCACCGTTCAAGCTCGAACGGGTGCAAATGCCGTTCGAGACGACAACGCTGCCTGCTTACTTTCTGCCCGCGCCCGGTGGCGGACGGCATCCGACCATCATCCTGATTTGTGGCCTCGATACGACCAAGGAGCTCTGGTTCATGCGCGCGCGCGAGGCGTTCGCGCAACGGGGCATGAACGCGCTTTTCATGGATTCGCCGGGCATCGGCGAGGCGTTGCGCTACCAGAAACTCTATACGCGGCCCGACTACGAGAAGCCGGTCGGTGCCGCAATCGACTGGCTCCAGACGCGAGCGGAAGTGGATCCGGCGCGCATCGGTATCCTCGGATCGAGCCTAGGCGGCTTTTACGTGTCGCGCGCGGCCGCATACGAACCGCGCCTCGCAGCGGCGGTCGCTTGGGGCGCGATCTACGACTATCACGCCGTGTGGGTGCGCCGCATGACGGTCGGGGGCACGCTCGCGACCCCGTCCTTCCAGTTGATGTACATCACCGGTACGCGCTCCATGCCCGAGGCAATGGAGAAAGTGAAAGACTTTCGGATCCCGCTCTACGGCAACCGGATCACGTGCCCGTTTCTCGTGATGCATGGCGCCGAAGATCAGCAAGTGTCGCTCGCCGATGCCCAATCGATGTTCGATGCGATCGGATCGCCGGACAAGACGCTCAAGATCTTCACCGGCGAAGATGGCGGACCGGCGCACTGCCAGTTCGACAATCATTTGCCGGCGTTGCACTATGCGGCGGATTGGCTGGTGACGAAGTTGCTGCCGGAGCGGGTGTCGCACAGCGCATGACGGGCGCGGGGTTCCACGAAAAACCATCGGTTACCAAGAGGAGGCTCAAATGATGCGACGCTGTATTCAGTGGATCGCTTTCGTGCTCGTGTTTGCGTCGGCCGTTGCGGTCGCACAGGACTACCCGAACAAGCCGATCCGCATCATCGTGCCGTTCCCACCGGGCGGCGCCACCGACATTCCGGCGCGGCTCATCGCGCCCAAGCTCACCGAAGCGCTCGGCCAACCGGTCGTGATCGAGAATCGTGCAGGCGCGGGCGGCATCATCGGCGTCGAGATGGTCGCGAAAGCGGCACCCGACGGCTACACGCTCCTTATGGCGACCAACGCCGACTTCGCGATGACGCCGTACATCTATCCTAAGTTGCCCTACGATCCGTTCAAGGCGTTCACGCCGATCTCGGTGGTGGTGGAAAGTCCGATGCTGCTGGTGGTGCCCGCATCCAGTCCGTACAACACCCTCGCCGACATCATTGCGGCGGCCAAAGCAAAACCTGGCACCGTCAGTTACTCCACTGCCGGAACGGGATCGACGAGCCATGTGCTCACCGAAATGCTGGCATCGGATGTCGGCGTTCAACTCCTCCACGTGCCCTACAAGGGCGGCGCGCCGGCCGCGGCTGCGATCGCAACCGGTGAGGTCGCGATGGGCCTGCACAATCTCGGCTCTTCGCTCAACTATGTGAAGGGCGGCAAGGCGAAGTCAATCGCGGTGACAAGCGCGAAACGCCACCCGTCATTCCCCGAGTGGCCCACCGCATCCGAAGCCGGTGTGCCCGGCTACAACGCGACGATCTGGATCGGCATGGCGGCGCCGGCGGGCACGCCGATCGAGATCGTTAACCGCATGAGCACCGAGGTCGCGCGCGCCGTGCGTTCACCCGATCTGCGCGAACGATTCACCGCGATCGGCAACGATCCGCTCGGCACGACACCTGAAGAGGCAGCGGCGCGCATCAAACAGGAATCGGCACGCTACAGCGTGGTGATCAAGCAGGCCAACATTCGATCCGAGTGAGGGAGGTAGCGAATCATGGGCAAGACCGTAAAGGAGTTCGTGACGTATTGGGGGCCGTCGATCACCGACTGGACCGACACCGACAAGCGCTTCGTCATCGATCGCGACGAGGATCAGCTCAAGGGAGGTGCCGAGGGCGGGCGCAAGATGGAGAAAGTCTCGCTCAACGACATCTTCAAGGAGGGCGTGGTCACCGGCGTCGACATGGTCAACGGCTTCATGCCGCTCGTGTTGTACGCGAATGACGACGTGATCATCGAAGTGGCCAACTGCGATCGAGAGCAGGGCGGCTGGCATCGCAATCTCGGTGCGGACGAATGGGCGTTCCAGTACAAGGGTAGTCGCACGCTCAACTCCGAGACCGGGCCGATCACGATCAACGAAGGCGAGATGACGGTGATCCCGCGCGGTGTGTCGCACCAGAACGTCGGGCACGGACCCAACATCGAGATCACCATCTATACCAAGAAGCCGCTGAAGCGCATGGTGCCGCTCGATCCGGAAGAGGCGAGGAAGCGGATGAAGATCAAGGACGGGAAATCGGTCATGCCGGCGCCGAAGCTGGATGAGGCGGAGGGTTGAAGAAAAGGCCGGTTACTAAACTGAATCACCAAGTAGCGCGGTCTGCGTTGATCTCGGATGCCGATCACGCTCCGGTGGCTGCGGCTTGGAGGCGGTTGATCAC
>JANMUI010000869.1:0-5400 GCA_031391405.1 Betaproteobacteria bacterium | reverse complement strand
TGAACATCGATCGCGATACAGGGGCCGTCACCGTCGAGCGATTCCTGGTCGTCTACGACGTAGGACGCGCCGTCAATCCAATGCTGATCGAAGGCCAGATCGCGGGCGGGGTCGTGCAAGGCCTGGGCGGCACGCTGTATGAAGAGTTTCGCTACGATGAACGGGGCGAGCCGCTATCGGTCACTTTCGCGGACTACCTGATTCCGACGCTTCGCGAAGCGCCGCCGATCGAAGTCGTGCTCACCGAGGATGCACCGAGCCCGCTCAATCCGCTCGGATTGAAAGGCGCGGGCGAAGCGGGTATCAACGCAGTCGGTGCGGTGATTGCCGCGGCGATCGACGACGCGTTGCAGAAGCCGGGGGCGATCACGCGGTTGCCGGTCACGCCCGAGCGCGTTCGCGCGCTGTTGCGCGATGGCGCGTGAAGGGAGATGCGGAAAACGGGAAACGGGATCCCCCAGCGGCGTGAACAGGAAAAGGGAAAAGGGAAAAGGGAAACGTGATCCCCCTCCCTTGCCGGGTGCGCATCCCGTTGCATCGGGATGCCGTTCGACGAGCGGAGAGCATGCTCCCCGCAACCCTCGTCTCACTCCCAGCCTTCTCCCCCGGTGACGGTGGAGAAGGGGCGTACTGCCTCTTCGCTTTTCGCTGTTCCCGTTTCCCGTTTCCCGTTTCCCGTTTCCCCGCACGGAGCCTCCGGCTCCCCGCGTTCAAAAATGCCGGTACCATGCCGAATCATAAGCACGTCGAACCCAGGAGAGAACGGATGAAAAAGTGGATCGGATCGATCGCCCTCGCGGCGGCTGCGTTCGGGGCTCTGGCCCCGGTTCAAGCGGCGGATTATCGATGGCTCAGCGGTTGGGATGACAACTATCCCGCGACGCCGTACATCGTCACGCCATTCATCAAGGCAATCGAAGCGGCTTCCAAAGGAAGTATCAAAATTCAGCGCAGCGGCCCGGAAACCGTGCCGGCATTCGAGCAGCTCCAGCCGGTCGCATCCGGCGCGTTTCATTTTCTCTTCACGCACGGTGCGTATCACTTCGGGACAACGCCAATGCTGGCCGCGATCGAGGCAATCGGCGGGACGCCCGAATCACGGCGCGCATCGGGTATTTTCGAGCTGGTCGACAAGCACTATCAGAAATTGGGACTGAAGCTCGTCTCGATTCCGATGGGCCCGGACGGCGGGTATGCACTCATCTTGCGCCAGCCACCGACCCCGGCCGGAGATCTGCAAGGCCGCAAGATTCGCGGCACGCCAAGTTACCTCGGCGTGTTTCGCATGCTTGGCGCATCCCCGGTGCAGTTGCCGCCGGGGGAAATCTATACGTCGCTCGATAAGGGTGTGGTCGACGGCGCCGCATGGCCGGTGTTGGGCCCGCTCAACTACCGCTGGTACGAGGTCGCGAAGTACATGCTGCGTCCGGGATTCGGCTTCACGACGCAGCCCCTGCTCATGAATCTCGCCGCCTGGAACAAGCTGTCCGATGCGGAGAGGAAGATTTTGCTGGATGAAGGTCGCAAAATGGAAGACCTGTGGCCGATCGAAGCGGCGAAGCTCTTCCAATCCGAGGAGAAAGCGTTGATCGAAAAAGGCATGACGATCGTGCAGATGGGCGATGCACAGAAAGCCAAGCTGAAAGACGCGTGGTCCGAAGCGCTATGGGAGATGTCGCTCCCGAAGGCGAAGAAGGACATTGAAGAGCTGCGTGCATTCGCCAAGAGCAAAGGGCTCTAGGAATCCGCGCAATAGGACCGTCCGGATTCCTCCGGAAAAAGCCGAATCCGAACGGTCAAGAGCTGCTTGCATTCGCAATAATAAAGGGATCAACAAGTGCAGATTTCCAATGCGCGATCGCCCACGCTGCTCGGCCGGCTGGGCGCGATTCACGACACCATCACAACCGGCGGGTTCGCTGCAGCCGGCATTTGCCTCGCCACGGTGGTCTGCTCGTTCTGCTTCGAGGTCGTCTCGCGATACTTCTTGTCCGCGCCGACCGAATGGGCGAGCCCACTGGTTTCGTATTCCCTCTGCGCGATGATCTTTCTCGCGATGCCCGAGCTCACTCGCCGCGGGGCGCACATCTCGATCAACATTCTGCTCGACAGTGTTTCACCTGCGCGCGGAGCGGTGATCGTGTGGGTGGTCCGAGCGGTCGCCATCGTGGCATGCCTGCTGGCCACATGGTTCAGCAGCAACGAGACACTCGCCCAGTTCAATCAGGGGATCTGGACAAGCCCACCCTTCGCCACACCCAAGTGGACGATTTCCATCTTCGTGCCCTATGGCATGTTGAGCTCGGGCATCTACTTCATTCGTCAGATCCTGGGTGAAACCCCTGTGCCGTCGTTCGGAGGCATCACATCATGACCTGGTGGGTCGCACTGACCGGCGGAGTCGGTCTCCTCCTCGCGCTGTTGCTGCTGGGCGTACCGATCTTCGTTGCATTCCTCATATTGAATGTGGCCGGCATCCTCGTCATTCTCGGCCCTGCAGGGTTCGGAATGTTCGCCAACAGCATCTACGCAACCGGCACCATCAGCGCACTCGCGGCCGTTCCGCTGTTCATCCTGATGGGCGAAATCCTGTTTCGATCAGGGGCGATGGAGGTGCTGTTCGATTCGATGGACCGGTTGGTCGGCAAGATCCGCGGCCGGCAGTACATCCTGTGCATCCTGTTGTCGGCGATTCTGGGTGCACTGTCGGGCGCGGCCATGGCGGTTGCGGGCCTCCTTGGGCGCTCGCTGTTTCCGACCATGCTGAATCGCGGCTACGACAAACATCTCTCGGCCGGGACGATTCTCGCAGGGGCGAGTCTCGATCCGATCATCCCGCCGAGCGTACTCGCGATCCTGATCGCCACGATCGCGCAGATCTCGACCGGGAAGCTGCTGATCGCGGGTATCGTTCCAGGGCTCATGCTCACCGGCATGTTCCTGATCTACGTGACGATCCGCCTGAAGCTGAATCCGGCCTTGGCGCCCGACCTCGCGATTGATCTCGCGGATCGCAAGACAAGCGGCAGCGCACTCGTCGCGTTGTTGAAGATGATGCCTTCGGCGTTGATCTTCTTCCTCGTCATGGGACTGGTGATGCTGGGCGTTGCGACGCCGACCGAGTCGGCGGCGACCGGCGTATTCGGGTCCCTGTTGATGGCGGCCGGCTACCGGAAACTATCCTGGAAGCTCGTGAGAGAGGCGGTGATGTCCGCGGTGACGATCGCCTCGCTACTGTTGCTCATCATGTGCTGCGCCGTCATGTTCAGCCAATTGCTCACCTTGACCGGTGCTTCGCGCAAGCTTGGCGAAATCGTCGTCGATCTCAATCTTTCGGCGGCCTTCATGCTGTTCCTGATGATGGCCGTACCGTTTATTCTGTTCATGTTCCTCGATCAGGTCGCGCTGATGCTGGTGCTGATTCCGATCTACAACCCGCTCCTCAAGGTGTACGGGTTCGACGAGATCTGGTTCTACACGTTGTTCCTCGTCGTGGCGACCGTTGGAGGCCTCACACCGCCGTTCGGCTATACCCTGTTCGCATTGAAAAGCGCAGCGCCCACGGTGCCGATGAGCGTCATCTTCAAGGCGGCGTGGCCGTTCGTCTGGATCATCGTGTTGGGCATGCTGTTCATGGCCTTGTACCCGCCGTTGGTCACGTTCCTGCCCAATCTCATGAGCGGCAAGTAGTCGACCGAAGACGCCTCCATGAAGATCGCCATCTGCGATGACTTTCAGGACATGGTCCACCGGCTCCCGGCGTTCCGGCTGCTGGCCGGCCATACGGTCGTGCGATACCGGGAGCCTGCCCGGGACGAGGACGCGCTCGTTCAACGGTTGCACGATGTCGACATCATCGTTGCGGTTCGGGAGCGCGTCCGATTCCGTCGATCGTTGCTCGAGCGCCTGCCGAAGCTGAAGCTGATTGCGCTGGTGGGTCGCAGCGCCACGACGATCGACTTTGCCGCCTGCACGGCGCTTGGCATTCCCGTCTCGACCGGCAAGCGCAATTCACCGGATTCGCCCGCCGAGCTCACCGTCTCGCTCATCGTGGCGTCGCGGCGCAATATCGCCATCGAAGCCCAGGCCATGAAGCGCGGCGACTGGCCATCGACACTTTCGCATCGGCTGCGGGGCAGCACGCTCGGTATTCTCGGCCTCGGCAACATCGGATCCCTGGTTGGACGAAGCTGTCACGGCATGGGCATGAACATCCTGGTCTGGGGACAGGAAAAATCGCAGGCCCGCGCGTTGGAGCTGGGCTATGGAGTCGCTGCGAGCAAGACCGAGTTGTTCGAGCGCGCCGACGTGTTGAGCCTGCATGCGCGCCTGCGACCGGAAACCCGTGGCATCGTCGGGCCTGACGATCTCGCGCGCATGAAACCGACCGCGCTCATCGTCAATACCGCGCGCGCCGAGTTGATTCAGCCCGGAGCATTGGTCACCGCCCTCGCGCTTGGCCGCCCGGGCTATGCGGCGGTCGACGTTTATGAGGACGAGCCGGTCATGCACGGCAACCATCCTTTACTCAAGATGACGAACGCCTTGTGCGTGCCGCACCTCGGCTGGGCGGAGTGGGATAATTTCGACCTCTACTTCACCGAGGCGTTCGAGCAGATCGCCGCGTATGGCGCGGGCGAGCCGATGCGATTGGCGAATCCGGAGGTCGTGGCGCGGCGGTGAAGGGTTCTAGAGAATTTTCACCACGACGGCTCGACGACACGAATGGCACTTACTTAAGCAGGGTAGACGATTTGACTGTCGCCTTCTCTTAGCAGATTGACCGTTCGCCCTGAGCCCGTCGAAGGGTGAATACAGGAGAGTCCGTGAGCGGACCATCGCGCGTCGTCGTCACGCCAGCGTTACCCTTCGACAGGCTCAGGGCGAACGGAGGCTTGAGCTCAGACGGGTTAAGTAAGCGCCATTCGATCCCGACGCAGGAATCCAGCCGGCCATCGCCATTTCGATGACGCGGCGACCGCTAGATTTGTACTCCGATGCGCGCCCGTGTTACCGTTCATGCCAATGGACTGGACGGACCGGACATGAAACGGGCAGCGCTCTACAGCAGCTCCAGCCGCAGGCCGAGTCGAACGACGCGCGAGTCGCTTGGGCGTACGACCGCGCCGTTAATCGCCACGCCCCCGGGCTCGACCGCCGAACACCCGCCTGCTGCGCCACACGGTGCAGCGGGCAAGCCTCCGAGCCGCCTTCCCGGCGCGCGATTCATCAAACGCTATGAACGACCTTTTCTGGTCATCGGTGGCGCATTGATCGCATTGCTGCTGGTGGCAACGTACAGTGCAATGCAAGTCCCGACGCGCCAGATCACCCAGAAAGACATCGACAAGGCGGTCCTCCATGCGCTGGAGAACAACGTCCTCCGGCTGGCCGGCGCGC
>JANMUI010000845.1:0-10576 GCA_031391405.1 Betaproteobacteria bacterium | reverse complement strand
ACGCCGCAGGTGTGCGACAACACGTGGCGCACCAGCACGCCCGCCTTGCCGGCAGCCGCGAACTCGGGCCAGTAGCGCGCGACCGGCGCGTCGAAGTCGACGAGTCCGCGGTCGATGAGGATGTGCGTGCAGAGCGCACACATGCTCTTCGCGAGCGAATTCATGATGACGATGGTGTCTTCGGCCCATGGGATGGTGCGCGCGATATCGTTGTGCCCACCCCACAGGTCCACGACCTTGTGCCCGCTCGCATAGACGCACACGGCCGCGCCCTCTTCACCACGCTCGCGGAAATTGCGTTCGAACGCCTCGCGCACCGCCGCGAACCGTGCGTCGCACACACCGTTGATGAGGGGCTGCAAGTTGGCCATCGCGATGCCTATTGCTTTGTTATGCCGACTTCGCGCGCGAGCTTGCCGTACTTCTCATAATCGCTGCGGAGCAAATCGGTCATGTACTCGGGCGGTTCGTTCCAGATTTCGAGGCCGAGTGCGGTCATCTTCTCGCGCACATCCGGCTCTCGCATCGCCGCGTTAGCTTCCTTGTTGAGCAGATCGACAATCGCCTTTGGCGTCCCAGCCGGCGCGACGAACCCAAACCAACCGCCGGACGTAAAGCCGGGAACCGTCTCGGCGATCGTCGGGAAATCGGGATAATTCTCCGCGCGCTTCGCCTTCGCGATCCCGAGCAGACGCAGCTTGCCGCTCGTCACGAACGGATACGCTCCGGTGAACGAGGTGAACGCGGCATCGACGCGGCCACCCATGATCTCCGCCGCCATTTGCGACACGCCCTTGAACGGCACATGCAGATAGGTGAATCCGACCATTGAACGGAAGGATTCCGTCGCGAAATGCAGGAACGCGCCCTCGCCGTTCGTCGCAAACGAAACCTTGCCGGGGTTGGCTTTCAACTGCTGGATGAGATCTTCCACCGTCCTGATTGGCAGATTCGGATTGACGACGAGCGCGAGATAGTTGGTAGCAATCAGCGCGACGCCGGTGAAGTCCTTGATCGCGTCGAAGGGTGGCGTCTTCATCGCGTGGGGCGCGACCGACATGTTGCCGCCCTGCCCGCACGCGATCGTGTAGCCGTCAGGCGCCGCCTTGGCGACCAGCGCGATGCCGATCGTGCCGCTTGCGCCCGGACGATTGTCGACGATCAGTGGCTGGCCGAGGCGCTCACTCATCTTCGCACCGATCAACCGGGTCAACACATCGCAGGCGTCGCCCGCCAGCGCACCGATGACCACGCGGATCGCCTTGTTCGGATAGGCCTGCGCGAGCGCGTTGCCGGCGCATAGGAGCAATGCGAGAAACAACGTAGTTAAACGTTCCGGAGCGCGCATCGGCAAGTTCCTTAGGCAAGCAACGCGATCGTAGCCGCCGTCGTCTTACTTTCCTGGCAGCGCCGAGAGCTTCACATTCTCCGGCCGCACTTTTCTTACCAGGTCGGGATACACGTATTTTGAGTAATCGAGCGGCGCCTTGAGTTTCTTCTGGTTGGCGAGCTGATCTTCGGCGACCTTGATGGTGGCAACGGCACGGTCGGTCCAGGTCATGTTGAACTCAACCTTGGGCATGAGCTCGGTGGCCAACTCAAGCGGCATCTTCAGGAACTTCGCCACCATCCTCGCGGCGGCGGGACGATCCTTGCCGATGAGATCATTGGCCTCGATAAGGGCGCGAATGAATTTCTCGGAGGTCGCCTGATTCTTTTCAATCCAGCCGCGATTCATGTAGACGAAGTTGATGTTGTTGTAGATGCCCTCGGCATCCTGCAGGATCTTGGTGCCCTTCACTGCCATCAACGTGCGCGTCGGCCACGGCTCCCAGGTCGCGAAGCCATCGATATCGCCGCGCTCGATGGCGGCAAGCATTTCGGGCGCTTCGACATCGACGATTCGGTAGTCGGCGGGATTCAATTTCTTGATCGAGACGACGCGATTCCAGAAAATCTCGCCACCGGTGCCCTTTGCGACGCCGACTTTCTTGCCCTTGAGCCCTTCGAGGGTATCGACATTGCGGCCGACCACCGACAGCCATTTGACGAGATAGGTGCCATCGGCCACCGCGACGACATTGTTGTCGACGTTGTGGTTGATCACCCCGGCAAGATCAGACCCATATGCCGCCTGCACCTGATTACTGATCAGGAACGGCACCATCGCCGAGCCCGACGGCCCGGTGTTGATCGTGACATCGAGGCCGTTCTTCTCGAAGAGGCCGGCCTCCTTGGCGACGTAGAACTGAGAGAAGGCCGGGTCGACACCGGTGGCGATCGTCATCTTGACGAGCGACTGTGCAGTGGCGCCACCCACTGCGAGCAGAGCACCCGCGGCGAGAGCGGCTAACCGTAATCCGAATGTGCGCATCATGAATCTCCTGTCGTTACGTAACGGGTTGGAAGCGACCAGCAAAAGCGTAGATCCCCCAGCGGAACAGCCGATCCGCGATGAATCCCATGAATCCCAGCACCAGCAGTGCAACGAAAATATGATCGACCAGCATATAGAGCCGCGCGTCCCAGATCATCTTGCCAAGCCCCGCGTTGGCCGCCACCAGCTCCGCGGCGACGATGGTCACGAACGAATTCGCCATCGCCAAACGCATGCCGGTCAGAATGAAAGGCATCGTCGCCGGCAACGCCACATGCAAGAAAATCTGCCCGCGACTTGCCCCGAGCGAGCGTGCCGCACGGATCTTGTTGGGTGCCACCGCCGACACGCCCGCCGCGGTGTTGATGATGACGATGAACACCGTCGTGTAGATGATGAGGAAGATCTTCGACCCCTCGCCGATGCCAAACCAGATGACGGCCATGGTGATCAGCGCGGTCGCCGGAATGAAACGCAGGAACTCCGTGTAGGGCTCGAGCAAGCGCCGCACGAGGCCAAATGAACCAATCGACAGTCCGATCGGGATGCCGATGAGCGATCCACCCACGAAGCCGACGAAGATGCGGCCTAAGCTCACACCGACATGCTCGCCCAAGGTGCCATCCAGGGTCAGCGCAACAGCGGTCGCGAACACCTTCGCCGGCTGGGGAAACAGCACGGAGCTCAGGAGATACGTCGAGGCGATATGCCAGACGAGGAAAAGACTGGCGAAGCCGAGCAGATAACCGCTCAGCCGGCCAAGAGTTTGGAACATGGGTTAATCCGGCGACTGACTCAATGGCTGCGCTGCATGGCGATCGCAACCTCGTCGCGCATTATTGCATGCACCTCGCGATAGGTACTCACGAAGCGATCGTGGGTGCGATCGCGCTCCGCATCGGTCAAGGTCACATCGATCACGCTCTTCAGCTTCGATGCGGGTCCCGCGTGCATGACGCCGATCTTGGTCGCCAGCACGATAGCTTCGTCGATGTCGTGGGTAATGAAGAGAACCGTCTTGCCGGTTGCACGCCAGATGCGCAACAGCTCGAACTGCATGGCGGCTCGCGTGTGGGCATCGAGCGCGGCAAAGGGTTCATCCATCAGCAGCATTTGCGGTTCGTTGGCTAGCACGCGTGCGATCTGGATGCGCTGCTTCATGCCGCCCGACAGCTCGGTCGGATGTTTGTGCTCCTGCCCGGTGAGGCCGACCAGGTCCAGGTACCGATGCGCCTTCTCGCGCCGCTCCGACTTGGGCACACCACGCATCTTGAGACCGAACTCGATATTGCCGATCGCCGAAAGCCAGCCATAGAGGGAATCGTCGCCCTGGAAGACCACGCCGCGATCCGCGCCAGGGCCTTCGATCGCCCGGCCCGCGATCTCGATGACGCCACTCGTTGCGTGCTCGAACCCCGCCACCATATTGAGAATGGTCGTCTTGCCACATCCGCTCGTGCCTAGCAGGCAGAAGAACTCGCCCGGTTCGATGTCGAGGGTGAAATCACGGACGGCGGCGTAGTCGGTCCCCTGGAGAGAACGATAGACCTTGCCGACATTGGTAAGCCGAACCAATGACACGTTGTATCCTTCTGTGTGAACGTCGGTTGAGTTGAGAAAACGCTGATCAAGCTATCCGCCGCATTCAGCGTGCCCGTACTTTTCAGGGCGCTATGTGCGGCGAGCCTCGTTGTTCAGTCACTCCGTGGCGAAGGGTAACCCAACACCCCGCTTCGCCCTGTTGCGCAGGTGCCGCCATAATGGCGTCTCCAACAACAATCGTCTATTAATATGAGCAATGTCCCGCGGCGCAGTTTCGTTGATGTCGACTACGCCGAGGCCGTGCGTCGCGCGCACGCGCTGGTGCCGGTGTTGAAGGAACACGCGCCCGCTGTCGAGCGTGCCACCCAACTCACACCCGAGGTGCTGCGCGCTATTCACGACAGCGGGCTCTTTCGCATGCAGCAGCCGAAGCGCTTCGGTGGCATGGAGCTCGATTTTCAGGCGTTCACCGAGATCCCCGAGATCCTCGGTCGCGGCGACGCCTCATGCGGCTGGAATTTCATCAACCTCGCCTCCCACCATCGCCAACTCGCGCAATGGGATCCGCTCGCGCAGGAAGAGATCTGGGGCGCGAATCCGGATGCGCTGATCGCGTCGGGCATCGCGTACCACCAGGGTCGCGGACGCCTCGTCGACGGCGGGCTCGTGATCAATGGCACCTGGGGGTTCTCGTCCGGCGTGGATTCCTCGGAATGGAACATGCTCGCCTGTACGGTAATGGAGGCCGATCAGCCGGTCGACTGGATCATGTGTCTCGTGCCGGTGAGCGATCACGAGGTCATCGACGACTGGAAGACCCTTGGCATGCGCGGCACCGGCAGCCGCAGCGTGCGATGCAAGGACGTGTTCGTGCCCGCGCACCGGGCCCTCTCGATGCATGTCGCGCGGCCGGGCCATGAATTTCCGGGGATGCGCATGCATTCGAATCCGATGTTCATGGTGCCGACCTCCGCGATGGGGGGCTTTGGCATCGGCGGCGCCCTCACCGGCAATGCGCAAGCAGCGATCGATGCGACGATCGAGCTGGTACGCTTGCGCAGCACCGCGTACACCGGTGCGAAGATGCGCGATTTTCCGACGGTGCAATTGCGCGTCGGGACGGCCGCCGCGCAAATCGATGGGGTGCGATCCTGGTTTCGCAGCGATTGTCGCGAGGGCGCCGAAATCGTGACGCGCACCGGCGGCCTTACCCTCGAGGAAAAGTTGCGCTTTCGGCGCAACGCCGCGATGGGCGTGAAAATCGTCACCGGTGCCATTGATTCATTGCATGAGCTGGCCGGTGCGAATGGCATCTATGACGACTATCCGATCCAGCGGATGTTCCGGGATGCGCATGCGGGCGGCGCGCATTTCGTGCTCAACATGGACGTGCAAATGACGCCGTGGGCAATCGTCGCATTCGGCGGCGAAGTAAATAGCCCGACACTCTGATGATGACTGCCGAGGTGAACATGCGATCGATAATCGATGCATCGTGGCGTGCACTGGCGATGGCCGCATTCGCTGTGCTCGCGGTCGGTGCGGCAGCGGATCCGGCACGCGCGCAGGATGCGTATCCCGCGAAGCCGGTCACCATCATCAATCCGAATGCACCCGGTGGTGTCGTCGACATCGTCGCACGCGCGCTCGCGATCGGATTACAGCAGCCGCTCAAGCAATCGGTTATCGTGGTCAACCGTGGCGGCGCCAACGGCGCGATCGGCACACAGGCCGCCGCCGGCGCGCCCGCCGACGGGTACACATTGCTGCTGTCCACACCCTCGCTGCTTTCGGTGCCGGAGGTGGACAAGCTCTTCGAGAGAACACCTCTCTACGCGGTTGACCAGTTCGTTCCGATCGCGCGCATCACCTCCGATCCGACGGTCGTGATCGCGCATCCGTCGCTCGCTGCATCCACGATGGCCGATCTGATTGTGACCGCCAAGGCGCGCCCGGACACAGTGGTCATGGCATCGTCCGGCACCTACGGTGCAACGCATCTGCCGATGGCCATGATCGAGATGGCAACCGGCATTCGCATGCGTCATGTCGCCACGAGTGGTGGCGGGCCCGCGTTCGCCATGACCCTGGGCGGTCACTCGCAGATCGTTGCGTCCGCGCCCGGCGTCGCTTTCCCACAGGTGCAGGCCGGCAAGCTGCGGGCGTTGGCGCAGACCGGCGGCATGCGCGTCGCGCCGTTCACCGCGACGCCCACGCTGAAAGAGAGCGGCATCGACATCGAGTTCTACCTCTGGACAGTGCTGTTCGCACCCGCGAAGACGCCGGCAGCCGTGCTGAAGATCATTGCAGATGCCACCCGACAGGTCGCTCACGACGAGCAGTTTCAAGCGTCGATCGCGAAGAGCAACTCGAATCTGGCATACGCCGACGGCGATGCGTTGCGCGCATTCCTCGCGCGGGAGACTGCGGTGATCGGTTCGACTGTTCGCCACATCGGCAAGATCGAAGACGATAAGCCCGTGCGGTAGGTTGCGCGCATGCCCTGAGATTGCCCGGGCCGGGCCGCGCGTCAGTGCAGCGCTACACCGGTCTTGGCTTGCAGCGCGTCGCGCGTGACCCCGGGCGCCATCTCAACGACCTTCAAGCCCTGCGCGGTGACATCGAGCACGGCGAGGTCGGTGATGATGCGATTGACGACCCCCACGCCGGTCAGCGGCAGCGTGCAGTGAGGCAATATCTTCAGTTCGATACTGCCATCCTTCTTGGTCGCCACATGCTCCATCAGCACCACCACATGCCCGACGCCGGCCACCAGGTCCATCGCGCCGCCCATGCCCTTGACCATCTTGCCCGGAATCATCCAGTTGGCGAGGTCACCGCTTGCGCTGACCTGCATCGCACCCAGGATGGCGAGGTTGATCTTGCCGCCACGGATCATGCCGAAACTGTCGGCACTGTTGAAGATGCTGGAACCCGGCAGCGTGGTGACGGTCTGCTTGCCGGCGTTGATCATGTCCGCATCGACCTCGTCCTCGGTGGGGAACGGGCCTATGCCGAGCAGACCGTTCTCGCTTTGCAGCCAGACCTCTATGCCGGCGGGCACATGGTTGGCCACCAAGGTGGGGAGGCCGATGCCCAGGTTGACGTAGTAGCCGTCGCGCAGTTCCTGCGCCGCGCGCGCGGCCATTTCATCGCGTGTCCATGCCATGGTCTGTCTCCTTCACGCGGCCTTGCGGACGGTGCGTTGTTCGATGCGCTTTTCTGGTGTCGTGTTGAGCACGATGCGGTGTACGAAAATACCGGGTAGGTGGATCTGATCCGGGTCGAGCGCGCCGATCTCGACGATGCGCTCGACCTCCACCACCGTCAGCTTGCCGGCCTGCGCCACGTTGGGGTTGAAATTACGCGCGGTCTTGCGGAATACCAGGTTGCCGCTCTTGTCGGCGGTATGCGCCTTGACCAGCGACACATCAGGCGTCAGTGCGCGTTCCATGAGGTAACGCTGGCCGTCGAACTCGCGAATCTCTTTGCCGTCAGCGACGATGGTACCCACACCGGTCTTGGTGAAGAAGGCCGGGATCCCAGCACCGCCGGCGCGCAGCTTCTCCGCCAACGTGCCCTGGGGTGTGAACTCCAGCTCCAACTCGCCGGCCAAGTATTGGCGCTCGAACTCCTTGTTCTCGCCGACATAGCTCGAGATCATCTTGCGGATCTGCCGCGTCGCCAGCAATTGACCCAGGCCGAAACCGTCGACACCGGCATTGTTGGAGATGACCGTCAGATCTTTCACTGCACTGTCGCGCACCGCGGCGATCAACGCCTCGGGTATGCCACACAGGCCGAAACCGCCGACCGCGATCAGTTGGCCGTCGCGCACCACGCCGTCGAGCGCCGCCGCGGCATTGGGGTACACCTTGTTCATGGAAATCCTCCTCACTGCGTTGCCGGGCCGGATCCGGCACCTTGACAGGCCCAAGCGTACTACGTCTATGCAGCTTCGCCGAGTATTCGTTCGACATCGCCACTCAACAGGCGCCCTGACTTGGGGATTGCGGCGGGCGGCGGGGACTGCTTGGCCGATGCATCGGCTGCTGTTCGCCCTTTGGGAGCGGCGCGACCGCGCGCCGCTGCTGCAGCTGTTTCGCATTCGCGATTTCGTGGGCGCCAACCTGCTGACGCTGCTGCTCTATGCCGCGCTCGGCGGCGGGTTGTTCTTCCTGCCGCTGATGCTGATCCAGGTGCAGCACTACTCGGCCACCGCGGCCAGCGCCGCGCTGCCGCCTTTCATCCTGATCAGGGGACAGGCAAAGCACGATGACGATGGTGATCCCGCTCAGTCCTTCCTTGCAACTCGGGCGGATCGACGCGCAACGCGTTCGCCCGTGCCCCCCGAACGGGTCTCAGCCTGAGCCCGCCGCCGCCGCGCTGATCCGCCATTCGCATAGGCGCAGAGGAACGATCTTCGCTCCGAAATTTTCACGGTTCTCGCCAAATCAAGCTCCAGCAGCCGGACGATGTTCACCGGCAGCAACATCGCATGAAGGACCAAGATCGGTATGAGCTCGCCGAGGTATCCGTAGGCGATGAAGGCAAGGTTGCTCGCAATCGCGACGAATCGTAGGGCGCACATCGAGCGCATGCAGAAGGTTGCAAGGACGAAGCTGGCGGCGATGTAGCCAATGAAATCGATGCTTGGCATGTCGTTAGGTCTGCATGAAGGTTCTGCTGGGAATGGGTCGACCCTCCTTTCTCCTTCATGCGTTGCTGCGACGACCGTTCGCGTTCAATCAATCGCTCGAATTCCATACGTCGGGACAGGCCACGTTTTCTGCTCTCTTGTACGCGTTGAGGCCGATGATTGATTCGATCGTTGGTCGGCTGAGCCAGCGCAACTTATTCCACTCGAATGTCCGTCTCCTTCACGACGTTCGTCCAGCGCTTGAGCTCTGTATTGAAAGAGGTGTTCACCGTCCCGTCGAGTGCCCATCCCCTCCGATCAGTAATCCTTTTGCATGGTGTCAATACACCTCTTGAATCTTGTGCCGCGCCGCCCGTTAAGGTAGTTTCGAATCTGCATGGTCCGGCCTTGCTTCTTCCCTCGCCTTGCAATCATCGAGATGTCATGACTCTCGCTTCAGTACGAGAGCATTTCCCAAGGAGATCAGCAATGCCATCCCCGCGCGTGGCCTGCGTGAGAACGATCGCAGTTATCGTTGCAGGTGGACTTGCAGTCAGTGCTTGTGGGGTCCTCCCGTTCCAGCTTTTCGCGAAGGTCGAACCCGCACGCACCACACCGATACAAGCGCCACCACCAAAGCCAACTGCCCAAGCGCCTATCGTGCCGATGGATTCGACCACGCCTGCCCAATCACCGGTAAGCGCGGCTCGCGCCGCTGCGGTTGCCAATGCACCGCCACCGCTCCAACCACCCGTTGCATCAGTACCAATTGCCCGGACGCAGGGCACGCCACCGCCTACTCCCACCGCCCCGGTCGCGCTCCCGTTTGACAGTGCAGTTCTTCGGGCCGCAGGGATATTGCTCTCCGACTCGGACAAGGTGCTTGCGAAATCGAATTCCAAATTGCCGCGACAGTTGGTCATCGATCCACTCATCGATGCGAATACGGGCCAACAAACGGTCGGGACCCAGAAAATGGGCGAGCAGATCGCCTCGCTCATCAAGGTGCAATACGGGGAGATTTTCGATGTTCAACCGTTCACGCGAGCGACCTTGGAGCAATCGCCTCTCTTGCTGATGGGCACGCTGACAGCGATGAACAAGGACAACAATCCGCAGGAGCGTGCCGACGTATTTCGCATCTGGTTGACGATGGTAGACCTGGCCACCGGGCGCGTCATCGCCAAGGCCCTCGGTCGCGCAACCGAAGAGACGGTTGATGCCACCCCCACACCGATGTACCGCGATAGTCCGACCTGGCCCAAAGATGCGACAGTCGAGGCGTACATCAATTCCTGTCAAGTCAATACGAAAATTGGTGACCCGGTTGTTCCGACGTACCTTCGGAGTATCAACACGGCCGCACTGATAAGCGAGGCCACGGATGCCTACGATCGTGGTCGCATGGACGACGCATTCAAGCTTTACTCGCAAGCGGCTACAGGCGAGGATGAAGCGGGGCAGTTGCGGATATTGAACGGCCTTTATCTATCCGCCTGGAATATGGGTAGACAGAAAGAAGCGTCGGACGCATTCGGGCGAATCGTTACCCATGGGCTTACCACGAAAAAATTGGGCGTGAAGTTCTTGTTTCAGCCCAATTCGACGGATTTCGTGCGCGACCCCAAGCTGTCGAACCAATACACGGACTGGATCAACCAGATCGCGATCCAGTCGGCGCCGACGAGTGTCTGCCTTCGCGTCGTTGGCCATACCAGTAGGACTGGCTCAGCCGCCTTCAATGATGCGCTGTCATTGCGGCGAGCCTCAACCATTCAACGGCGGCTTGAAACGATGGCGAGTGGTGCTCTGAAGAACCGCATGATCCCCGATGGCGTCGGCTTCCGTGAAACGTTGATCGGTACGGGCACCGACGATCTGCGAGATGCCCTCGATCGGCGCGTCGAATTCAACGTCATCGACTGCCCGGCGTCCAGACCATCAGGTCGCATCAATTGAGTAATAGGGGACAGACCAGCATGGCACTTACTTAACGATTAACGTGCACTGCTCAAGCC